>JAUICI010000114.1 GCA_030427935.1 Bacteroidia bacterium
AGATATATTTTGGGGGAATACGAAACCTCTCAAGCAGAATTGATCCTGAATAAATTAGAATCCAAAACCAAATTTGCCGATATCGGTGCGAATGCAGGCTATTTTTCTCTTATTGCAAAATCCAAATTCCCAAATATTGATGTGACCTTGTTTGAACCCCTCCCTCTAAATATTCAGCAACTCAGTCAACATTTCGAAGTCAATGGCCTGAAAGATCAATTTACTTTGAAAAAATTAGCTATTGGAGATAAAATTGGAGAAATTGAATTCAGTGATTCCGGAAATGCAGCAGCAAATACCATCATGCAAGAATCGGGAATGATGCAGAATTCCAATACCATCAAAGTCCAAGTAGACACAATTGATCATATGGCAGAAGAACTCAATTGGGACGAGAATACTTTTCTAAAGATTGATATTGAAGGAGCTGAATTCAAAGCCTTGTTGGGCGGAAAGGAATATCTGCAAAAATTTCATCCGGAGTTTATTTTAGCCACTCATGATTGCCATGTGCAAGGGGTTGAAAAAGAATGTTTGGATTTCTTAAGTGAGGTTGGGTATCAGTACAAGCTGATCAAAGATGATAAAATATCAGGTCAGGTAGATTATCTAGTTTTTCATTAACAATCTGTTTTTAATCTTCTTTTCATTGAAAACAACCTGCGCAGGAGTTTTTAGTTAAATTTGCGCCTCTATTACTATCATTGATGCTGAGAGATCTGTTAAAAGAGGGAGGATTGTATACCCTGGCCAATTTATTGACCCGTGGAATCAATCTGTTTTTGATCCCTTTTTATACGGTTTATTTCTCAAGAGAGGATTACGGAGTCATTGAAATTCTTTCTGTTTTCACCTTATTTATCACAAATATTTTCTCTCTCCAATTCAACCAAGGAATTGCAAGGTACACGCCTGAACCGAAACTAAACGAACGGCATAAAATTGAATTCGCCTCAACAGCTATTCTTTTTTCAAATGGTCTACTATTGCTTTGTACAATCGCTATAGTGTTATTCCCAGACCCTGTTTTAAACGCACTTTCAGGAGATACGAAAGTACCTCGAGACACGCTCTCTTTTGCGGTAATCACCATGTTTTTGAATGGTGTTTTCTATCTATTTTCAACTTATTTAAGGTTTCAAAGAAAAAGTAAAGCTTTTACCGCTTTAAATCTGGCACAAGCGCTTTCTGGGGTGATCCTAATTTTCTTGATGGTTATTGTATGGGACATGGGTATCAATAGTATTTACTTAAGTTATATCATCATTGTTCCCATTTTTATTTTGATTCAAATCAACCTTTTGAAAGACCATTTGGTTTTCAGAATTAGTCGGTTTAAACTTAAGAGATTGCTTAGTTTTTGCCTTCCTTTGATTCCCGCAGCCATTGCAGTAGTGGTCATGAATTTTTCCGATCGAATTTATATCAAAAAATATTTGGACTTTGGCGAATTAGGGGTTTATGGAATGGCTAGTAAGTTTTCTTCTATCATCACAATGATCGTTGGTGGTTTTGCCATGGCAATCACTCCTATTCTGTACGAAAAGCAATATGAAGAATCAACCAAAAAGGAAATGAATAAGATTTTCCGCTTGTTTATTGGACTTGGATCCATTGGTGTTTTAGCTCTTTCTTTTTTCTCAAAAGAGTTTGTCACCATCTTCACAGATAGTGATTTTCACTCAGCCGCTAATGTCATGCCAATTATGTATGTTTCTGCATACAGTGCTGGATTCGCGATGTTCTCTCCTGGGATTACCCTAAAACGAAAAACAATCATTACCGCTGTAATTGTGATCTTTTTCGCAGGATTAAATATCGGACTGAATCATATTCTTGTCCCTAAATATGGCTTGAGTGGTGCAGCTGTGGCCACTCTAATTGCAATGATCTCACATCAAACAACTTTATTCTTTATTTCTCAGAGCTATTACAAATTCAACTTCAGCATATGGAAAGTGGGTCCTGTACTGGGAATGCAAGTCGCTTTAGTTGGTTTTTTTATTTATTGGAATCCTGATTTAACTGTTTCCAATTTCTTCATCAAACTGGCAATTTTAGCATTATTTGTGGTATTTTTATTCGTTGTCAAATTGATCGATAAAAGATCCATTATTCGCTTCATCCAAAGAAAAGATTTATGATGAATATTCCATTAATGAGGGTTTCGTTTACTGAGGAGGATTTAAAAGCAGTGCAGGAGGTGCTTGAATCTGGAATGCTCGTTCAAGGAAAACAGGTTTTGAAGCTAGAAGATACGTTTGCCAAGTATGCAGGCTCTAAAAATGCGATTGCTGTTTCAAATGGTACAGCCTCTTTACATCTGATGCTTCTTGCCAATCAAATTGGACCAGGAGATGAAGTGATCATACCTGCCCTTTCTTACGTTGCAACAGCGAACGTAGTTGAAATTGTGGGCGCAAAACCTGTATTTGTAGATACTAAAGCTGATACTTTCAATATTGACATTTCTCAAATTGAAGAGAAAATTAGTCCGAAAACGAAGGCGATCATGCCGGTTAATGAATTTGGTCTTTGTGCAGATTTAGAAGAAATTCAAGCAATCTGTAAGAAACATGATTTAATTCTTTTGGAGGATTCTGCTTGTGCTTTAGGAGCAAAATTAAATGACCAACATTCGGGTACTTTTGGTCAGTCCGGGTCTTTTTCTTTCCACCCTCGAAAAGCGATTACTTCAGGAGAAGGTGGAATGCTAATTACCGATGATGACGATCTGGCGAACAATTTTAGAACACTAAGAAATCATGGGATAGATCCGAAATCGAATTCATTTGCCCAAGCCGGATTGAATTATAGAATGACGGATTTTCAAGCTGCTCTATTGAGTAATCAGTTTAAACGTTTTGATCAACAATTGGAGGAAAAACAGAAATTGGCGCAGATTTATTTGAAAGAAATTAACAGTCCAAAGATTAGATTACCAAAAGAAGAAACAGGTAAACTTCATTCATGGCAAACTTTTCATGTTGTTTTGGATGAATCAATTGATCGAGCTCAAATGATTCAAAAGCTGAAAGCAAAAGGAATTGGGAGCAACTACGGGGCCCAATGCATCCCAGAAGTAGAATTTTACAAGAACAAATATAAAACCGACTGCAAAAAAGAGTTCCCAAATGCATTGAGAGCCTTTGAGCATGGTCTTGCTTTGCCCTTATTTTCAGGATTAAAATCCGAAGAAATATCGTACATTGCGGCCGAAATAAACAAATTTTAAATGGAAGGAAAAAGAATCTTTATTACTGGTGGAGCCGGTTTCATTGCTAACACACTAATCAAAAAGCTTGTAGAGGATAATGAAATTATCGTTTACGACAACTTTCATAGAGATACTTTGTCCAATTCAGGATATGCTGATCACAAAAATATTCAAGTGATCAAAGGGGATGTTCTAAACCGTCAGTTATTAATTGACTCGATGAAAGATATCGATACTGTTGTTCATGCAGCAGGTATTGCAGGAATTGATACCGTAATTAAAGAACCTGTTAAAACGATGCAGGTGAATATGATTGGGACAGCAAATGCTTTAGAAGCTGCAAATACGAATGGAATTAGAGATCGTTTTATCGATTTTTCTACATCAGAAGTATTTGGATCTATGGCTTATAAATCAACTGAAGAAGATGCTACTGTAGCAGGTTCTGCTGGAGAAGCAAGATGGACTTATGCTGTCAGTAAATTGGCTGGAGAACATTTAGCACATGCCTATGCAGCTCAATACAATTTGCCAACAGTTACAGTTCGACCATTTAACGTTTATGGACCAGGCCAAACTGGAGAAGGAGCTATAAAAGTCTTCATCAAAAGAGCGCTTAACAATGAAGATATCTATATCAATGGAGACGGAAATCAAATTCGTGCCTGGTGTTATGTTGATGATTTCGTTGATTGTCTATTTCGATGCTTAGAAGATCCAAAAGCTATTGGAAACAGCTTCAATATAGGAAACGCTAGAGCGATTACTACTATTTTAGGTTTGGCAGAAGCGGTGTGTAGGGTACTTAAGTCGGAGTCAAAAATTATTTTCAAACCTGCATTATCCGCAGATATAGAACTAAGAATTCCTGCCGTTACAAAGGCTGAAGAAATCCTAGGATTCAAGGCAAAAGTTGATCTTGAAGAAGGAATTCACAATACAGCAGAGTGGATTAAAACATTAGATTAAGCTCATGAAGATTCTCTTTTTCGGAGCTTCAAATACAGGATACAATTGTTGCAAAACTATTATCGATAATGGTTTCAATGTTTCTCATGTCATAACAGTTCCTCAAGAATTTGAGATCAAATACAAAGGACAGGAAAAAGAGAAGGTGAAGAACTATCTTTTTGCTGATTTCACAGATTTTCAATCGGACCAAACCCAAGTATTACTTAGAGAAAATAACTGGGAAGAGGTCGAATTACAACTTCAAAATGAAGTATTCGATTTAATGATTTGCATTGGCTGGTATCACAATATTCCTGAGTCAATCATCAACAATTCAAAAAAAGGTTTAATTGGAATCCATGGCTCACTTCTTCCTAAATATAGGGGGAATGCTCCTCTTGTTTGGGCAATGATCAATGGCGAGAAGAAAACAGGTATCAGTTTGTTCTACTTTAATGAAATCATTGATGGAGGTGATATTATCGATCAAGTTGAAATCCCTATTGAAAAAGAAGATTATATTGCTGACATACTGCAGAAAGTTGAAGTTGCCAGCAAAGACGTATTACTGAAAAATCTTCCTTTAATTGCTGAGGGAAAAGAGAATAGAGTACCTCAAAATCACGACGAGGCGACCTATTTCCCTAAACGAAGACCTGAAGATGGAGAAATTGATTGGTCCTGGGACAATGAAAAAATAGCAAACTTCATAAAAGCTCAAGCACCTCCATATCCTGGGGCTTTTACCATAATCAAAGGTAAAAAAGTGATTATTGAAAAAGCCACAATCTTAGATTCCGAATAATGAGGATTGTCCATATGCCATACAATATTTCGAGTTGGGCTCCTATCAATGTTAAAGCCTTGAACCAAGTTGATGGGATTGAAGCCAAAGCTGTAATCTATGGCAATGCAAACAAACAACATGAGCAAGAAGGCGTTCACTATGTTCCTCAAAACAATAAGTGGCAGGTCATCAAAAGCATCTGGACTTTTTATAAAATGGTAAAATGGGCGGATGTCATCCATTGGTATTATGATGACAAAATCTTGCCTTTTGGATTAGCACTGAAAATTATTAAATGGTCGAAAAAACCGGCTATTGTAGAATGGTTAGGATCGGATATAAGAGATCCAAGAATTGAATTTAAGACCAATCCTTATTTTGAGAAATTTTATGCTGAATACCGTGGAGATGACCCAAATATAACTGGAAACGCTGCTATTGCTCTTCAAGAGAAGTTTGGGAAAGCAGGTTTTGCAACGCTACTTTGCCCAGAGATGAAGGAGTTTCTGATAGAAAAGAACTTTCAGCATAACTTCACTTTAAGACAGAGAATCTCACTAGATGCGTTTAAAGATATACCACAAAGAAGCTGGAAAAATGGCCCTATAAAAATCTGCCATGCGCCAAGTAAGAAAGCATTGAAAGGGACAAAAACAATTACAAAGGCAGTTGAAGAATTGCAAAATGAAGGCTACAACATAGAATATGATTTGATTATGGGCGTTCAACATGATCAAGCAGTCCGCAGAATAGGTAATGCCGATATTTTTGTGGACCAATTAACAGGTGGAGCTTACGGAATGGCTGCAATGGAGGGACTTTGCTTGAATCGTCCTGTTTTGGTTTACATTAAAGAAAGTAATATCCCAAATTATCCGGAGGAATGCCCTGTCGTCAATTGCAATTACGATAATATTAAGGAAGTAATTAAAGGATTATTAGACGACCCAAATCGAATTGCAGAAATTGGAAATCAAGGTGCAAACTATATTTCAAAATACCACGATACAAAAACTGTCATTCCAGATTTAATCAATATTTACAAAGAATTGATAGCTTTAAAGAAAAATGGATAATCGAACCAAATATCATTTTGACGATTTCACTTGGTCTGAATACAAAGACTTATTGAAAGTGGCGGCGCAAAAATATGAGTTTATCGATTATCCCAATTTAAATCCCGACAAAAACCAGATTCTTTGGAGACATGATTTGGACATGCATCCTGAGAAAGCTCTGAAAATGGCTGAAATTGAAGCCGAACTTGGCCTCAAAAGCGTTTATTTCATTCTTCTTCATAGCGAATTTTATAACCTCCTCTCTCCTATTGTCTCAGACCAAATCAAAAAAATCAGAGATCTTGGTCATTCAATACAGCTGCATTTTGATGCCTATTACTACAATATTCAAAATGAGAATGATTTGGATAGTCATATTCTTAAGGAAAAAGGACTCTTAGAAAGCTTATTTGATATTGAAATTGATACGTTTTCTTTTCATAACAACACCCCATTCACCCTAAGTTGCGAGAATGAAACTTATGGAGGACTGATCAACACATATAGTTCTTCAATAAAAAAACTGCCCTATTGTAGCGACTCAAATGGTCATTGGCGCTTTGATCGTTTAAAGGAGTTTATTCAAAATTCGGATCAGAATCAAATTCATGTTCTAACTCATCCTGTTTGGTGGCATGATGGAGCTGAATCCCCTATCAACAAAATTGAAGACGCCTTAAATATGCGAAAAAGCAAAACCATGCAGAATTATCTGGATGATATTGATCGATTGAATTTGATCAACATTGACTGGTAAATCAACCTAATGCCTTTAAAATCGCTTCTGCTGAACTTAGAAGTCTTTCCGTAACACCAACATATTTGTGCTTAGCCTTTAGGTCACCTTGCGCATACTGTTTCAGAATTTCAGCTAAACTAGATTCTTGGTCTTTATCAAAATAATATGCGTTCTCTCCCAATTGCTCATGATGAATCTCAATGTCCGAACACAATACTTGAACTCCAAGTGTTTTCGCATCTTCAACGACTGTCCCCCAACCTTCAAACAAACTTGGTTGAATGACCGCCAATGAATCGCGCATCAATCCCAACTGATCTTCTCTCGAAATGAAACCCAGAAAGACAACGTAATCAGTTAAGCCATTTTCTTCAACGTAGTTTTTGATCTTGGGAAAATAATCCGGATTTCTAGGGTCTTCTTCTTTCCCAGTGAAAAAGACTTTAAAATTCAATGAATTCTGATCTTTCAGCTCTTTTAAAGCTCTAAAAACCAACTCGTGATTCTTGTGTTTCCAAAACTGATTGGAACAAATAAAATAAGGCTGATTGATCCCATATTTTTTCTCCAAGTCCTCTTTAACCGGTAATTCGAAATCAATAACCGAACAAAACTGGATAACGTAGGGAGTCATCTTAGAATTTGGATAAAACTGATTGTAATGTCCTAATGCCGTATGACTTGAAAAAACAATATGATCCAGTCTGGATTGAATTTTATCTAGATACTGATCCCTTGAAGCAATGTCTTTCTCAGGAAACAAAGCTGGCAAAAATTTATGCTGAAAATCTGGAAACCAGGCGACAACCTTCTTCGATGAATTTACGCGAACTGGGTAGTTGTAAGGATACAAAGAATCCAAATTGAACTCAGAAATTAATCTATTCGCTCTTGGATCTCTTCCTAAAACAATTTGAGCTCCTTTTGCATAGTACTTCTCAATCTTTCCTTTGCTATATGGTTGAATATCCAGGTAAGGATAAGTCAACTCTTCAAGATGTTTCTTGGCGATGTCATTTCCCCAAAAAGCAATGATAACAGGTTTTTCAGCATCAGGAAGACTATCTAAAGTTTTAATCAAATTGAGCGTGTAATACAAACCTCCAACCCAATCATAACCTCCTAAAATCAATAAACCTATGCGTTTTCGATCCATTTTGAATACTTGATTAACCCCTCTTTCAATTCATTCTTTTGTTGATAGCCCAAATCTTTTAATTTCGATATATCTGCTTTCCAATTAATTGGGTCGCCTTTTTTCTCTTCTCCTCCAAATATGATCTCGTTATCCTTGTTCAAAGCTTCTAAAAAACGAGAAACAATTTCCGAAATCTGCACTTCCTTTTCATTCGCGATATTGAAAACTTCGCCTTGAAATGAAGCCTTTTCTAGGATCAAATCAATCGCCTGAAGAATATCTTCAATATAGATGAAGTCACGACTCTCATTACCTGTCCCATAAAGTGTAATTGGACCATCTCCGGCTTTTACAATTTTCTGAAAAACATCCCATAACAGTTGCTTTCTTAAACCAGGGCCATAGGCTGAAAACACCCGCAAATTAACAGTCTGAAGATCATATAAATCGTGATATTCTTTGAGTAAAGTCTCTGCTTGTAATTTGTGAAAACCATAAGGTGAAATAGGTTCAGTTTTGAAGTCCTCCTTAATCGGCAATGATTTTGGATTACCATAAACAGCCGCACTCGAAAAATGCAAGAATTTCGGGTTTTGATTGGTATCCACAATGGCTTGTAAAAGTCTTGAGTTGACTGTCACATTCATCAAATGATCTTCAAAGGTATTCTCCCAAGAAAACCCTACGCCTTTAGATCCGGAAGCATTGATTACGATGTCAAACTCATGCTTTTTAAATATCGAAAGATAATCCGGATCAAGCTTTTCTACTTGAAATGATTTTTGATTTTCATCCTGCGAGGTTGTCACAGAATACACCTCGTCTCCTTTTTCTTCAAAATGCCTTTTGACATTCTGACCAATAAACCCGCGACTTCCAACTACAAGAATCTTTTTCATTTCACTTTCTTGCAAACAAAGGTATACAATCTTCCCGGAGTTCTTTTGTGTCTATAATCCAGATATTTCAGCGCCCATCTTAATGCGGTATCTGACTTCCCGAGAAATCGTAGCTTATTTCTGAAATCTTGTGTTGTGAATGGGGCATAGTTAATAGGCGAACCAAAAGGTGTAAGCTCTTTTTGAATAATCAAACCTGCATTGGAAAACGCTTTTTTATATTGCTCAAGCGAATAGGCCATTTCTCCTCCATAGTATTTATGCAAAGGATGTGTCTTGAAGAAAGTTTCCAAGTCTTGTTCATTATCAACAACATGATCCCGAACGGTGATCAACAAGCCATCTTTCTTCAAAATCCGTGTGCACTCTAGAATAAACTGGTTTAAATCATTGGCATGATGCATGGCTTGCCTGGTGAAAACAATATCCTGACTTCCCTCTTCAATGTCCATATCCTCTCCGTAGGCCTCAATCACTTGAAGATTATCTAATTGATATTCTTCTTTTAGCTTTTTGATGGCTCCGGCTCCAATCGTTTCTGAAGCATCGGGTTCCACAGCAATCACATTCATTCCATCTCTGGCAAATGAGACAGCAGCAATTCCATTTCCTGCCCCTAAATCGGTAATCTTAGTGTTTTGAATGTTTTTATATTCAGTCTGAATCAGCTTTTTGATTTCCAAATACTCTTCTCCAGAATAATAACGTTCCACATTTGCTTTCAGATTAGGATCGAAATAAGCATCACGCACTAAATCTTTAAAGGAATCTTCTTTCCTGATGTATTCAATTGTTTCTTCCCAAGTCATTTTCTCCATCGCTACTAGCTAAATCCTATTTGATTATTTCTGATCGAGTCTTTTTAAAACTCTAGCTGGATTTCCTCCAACAAGTGTAAACGGCTCAACGTCTTCTAAAACAACTGAACCTGCAGCAACAATTGCTCCTTCGCCTATAGTAACTCCTTTTAGAATCGCAGCATTCAAACTGATCCAAGCATAATCTTTAATTACAATTGGTTTGGTTTCAATATGCGTTTTATCCTTTGGGTGTCCATTTTCCAACATATCTACAAACCCTTTGGCTCTTAATTGATGATCCATTTCGTGTGAATTGGTGTCAATAATATTGACATTATGCGAAACCAAAACATGACTTCCAATTTCTACTTTTTCTCCGGACCAAATCCTACTGCCTTCTCCAATGAAGCAATTATTTCCAATGGTAATTTCACCACCATAAGCAAAAATCAAAAGCTCTCCACGAATATGGCAATTATCACCAATTCTGATCTTGTTTGGATCTTTCTGAATATTTTCCACTCGGGAAGTAGCATAGAAGTTCCCCGAACCATTATAAGTCCAGCGCTTACATGCTTTCTCTGAAATCTTTTTATTATAATTATCCTTTACTCGTTTCAGCAATCTATAAAGCATCGTGATAATTTTTGATTCGTTCTAGAGCGATACTGTTCCAACTATAAAGACTTTCAATCTTTTGTGCTCCAACTTTCGAAAATTCTTCATACAAGGCATGATCAGCTAATAATTTCTTTATCTGTTTTACAAGATCATTTGAATCCTTTTCTATATAAGTAAGTCCATTTCCATCAATCCTCTCTTTTGCCTTCATTCGATCACTTACGATGATAGGTAAACCAGTGGAGATGGCATCCAACATACTCATGGATTCTTCCCTTGGCCATATCCCCAAATAGGCATTCTGATAAATTAACGGCAATTCATTTGATGGCATAAAATCAGAAACTTTGCAATTCGCACAATTTTCAATCGCTTCTTTTTGCTCACCCTTTCCAATAAACAATCCTTTTATTTTGGGGTTTTCTTTTGCCAGAATATCTATTGCTTTAGCCAGTATTAAAGGATTTTTTCCTTCTGTAAACCTGCCCGTATAAACACAGACAATATCATCATTTTGAAATCCGAATTTTTCTAAAAACTGATTACGATTCTTATTCCTGTCTGGTGTAAATACATCTGAACTAACCCCTATCGGAGCCAAAATACATTTGTGTTCCGGTATCCCATAATACTTGGTCGCAATCAATTGGGCATCAATTGTAGCAGGATAACATTTGGCTGTAAGCATGCTAATGGCCTTTCCACTTAATTTATGCTTTATATTCCAGGCCAATTTTGACACCATGGAAAGCTGATTCCATTGATCGTGGAGTGGAAAAACAGACAACACAACGTGGTTGCTAGTAAAAAACTTATAACCCAAGAATAACTTATACCAAGCCAATCGAATTGTAATTATGGAGTTCAAATGAAAAGTATGAACGATATCAGGCTTTATTTCTTTGAGTTTACCTTTAAGGCCCTGAATATCTACTTCGGTTTTGAAATTTTTATGAGCTAAACGATGCAACATGAATCCATCGATCTCTTTGGATTCAATATCTGTAATCGGAGGACCTAAAAACTCTTCGTATGTTTCTTTGTAAAAAGGAGCATTATAATACACCTGAACATTTGGAGCAATTACATGAACTTCATGACCAAGGGCAGCAACGGCTTTAGGTAAGCAATTCGATATATATCCCATTTTTTCAGAAAAACCATTAAAAACATATACAATTTTCAGTTTTTCTTTCTTTTTGTCCTTAATGGCCACGCTCCCTCTCTCTTTTACCAATTAATAGTGTTTTAATTTTGCGCAAATATAGAAAAGATTAAGCAATCAAAACTTAATTCTTCATCGTCAAGAGAAAGTGTAAATCCCACTATTTTCTTACATTTAGATCAAATAGAATTAGCCCAAAATGAAAATTGTCTTTGCAACAAATAACACAAACAAATTAAAAGAGATTCAAAGTTTAGTACCAGAGGGAATTATTATCAAATCTCTTACCGACATCAACTGCACTGAAGATATTCCTGAAACAGGTGAAACTTTAAAGGAAAATGCAAAACAGAAAACCGATTATATTCTCGAAAATTATCAACGTGTCAATTGTTTTTCGGATGATACAGGTCTAGAAATTGAGGCCTTGAATGGAGCACCCGGAGTTTATAGTGCACGCTATGCAGGTCCGCAAAAAAACAGTGAAGACAATATGGAATTGGTGCTAGAAAATTTAAAGAATCAAGAAAACAGATCGGCTCAATTCAAAACTGTCATTTCTTTATTTCTAGATGACAAACAATATTTCTTTGAAGGGATTTGTCGTGGTGTAATTCGTTTGGAAAGAAGCGGTACAGATGGTTTTGGCTATGATCCGATCTTTCAACCAGAAGGCTACGAACAAACTTTTGCCGAAATGCCCATGGAAGAAAAAAACAAAATCTCTCACCGAGGAAGAGCCGTCCAAAAACTCATCGAATTTCTCAAAAATTATAAGTAAAATCTGCAGTAATCAAAAATCGACACTCTTCACTCTAAATTCGTAATTCTCCTTATTCTTTCTTTTCAACCGTAAATTGAAGAACTCCGTGATGAAATTTAGGATAATGCATTCCTTTTTCAAACTTCATCTTTTTTGCTCTAAGTTTCGCTTCTCTAACAAGGATAATATGTGTCACCACAGACCTTTCCTCATCCAATTCCGTGGAAGTTACATTTCCATCAACATCAACAGCGATATCAATAAAAATCAATCCTTCTTTAGAGGAAGATGAAATTTTTCTATCACAGTCTGTCAAAACTTTTCTCTTCGAAATTCCCACGTCACCATAAACCTGAGAATGTCCATTCAAACTAAAACAGAATGCCACAAAGAATACTAAAACACTTAATTTTCCCATACTTCAACTTTTTACTTACTACCTTTTACTTTTTACTTTCTACCTTT
>JAUICI010000281.1 GCA_030427935.1 Bacteroidia bacterium
CCTCCATTACTAAAAAACACCAAATCCCCCACTTTCGCATCTTTAATCTTCTTTTTCTTGGCTCCTGAATGCTGGTCAGCCGCTCTTCTCGGAAGAGACACTTCAAACTTTTTAAAAACGTAAGAAGTGAATCCTGAACAATCAAATCCTTTTTTGTCTGTTCCCCCGTAACGATACTTAATTCCTGTTAGGGTTTTTGCAAATTTGATTAACTCAACTCTCGTTTTGTTTTTCCCTGGTTCAGTTGGAGTTGGAGGCGTTTCTTCAGCAATATTCCCTCCTGTTTCAATATTATCGACATGATCAAAATTCTTAATAAGGAATTCAGCCAATTGATTCGACCTTTCTTGCTCCCCTATCTGCTTGAGATCTTCCTTCCAAAGGATCAAATCTTGTTTAAGGGCAATGATTTCATGAATATGCGCATCAAATACACGCTTTCCAATATCATTTTTCACAAAATACTCCCATAGTAGAATCGCTTCATTCAACGAGTTCTTATTTTTCCTTCTGTATTTTTTATTCTGATTCAACTGAAACAAAGCCATGGATTTATATAACCTTGGAACAACAGTATAATCATAATCTGGATTGTCGATCAGTTTATTGGACTTACGCAAAACAATTTTGTAGTGTCCTTGATCGTAATACATCTCCAATTTGTCCAAGTTCTTATCCTGACCAAATGCGAAGGAAATCGTGAATAGAGTGATAATAAATAAGGTCTTCTTAATATTCATAATCACAAATTTCGGATATAGTTTCATAGAAGAAAATACCTTTCTCCTATTTATATAAACAGCAAAATGTGAGTATTATTCTAAAACGATCTTCCTTGAAATTCGACCTTGCCCCGAATGTATCTGAACTACATAGACCCCTTGAGTTAAAAAGGATAGATCAAAACTAATTTCTTCTTGCTTGAAAATGGATTTCTGGTAAACTACTCGTCCATCCATTGAATGCACCCCTAACTCGTAAGTCGTCATATCAGGAGAATACACATTTAGAATTCCAGAACTTGGATTGGGATATACTTTCACATTTTCAAGAGCGATCAAAGACTCTTCAATTCCAGCAAGACAAGGCGGATAAGTCCCATACAAATACTGCACACCCGAATTGGAAGGATCTAAAAGCGGCTGCAAAGCATCTCCTCCTACGCCAATATTTGAGTTCCAGTTATAATACATTTTCCCATATAAATCCGGTGAAGTTGGATTGGAACAACTTGCGCCACCACCAGTAAGCTGACCAATAACATTACCTTGAGAATTGAACAATGGACTCCCAGAAGAACCTCCTTCTGTTACTCCATGTCCGTTTGTCGTCGCAACCCAAGACACTCTCCAATGCGATCCAGTCGCTGTTCCGTAAGCATCTGAAACTGTTGGAGCCGTATATGTCGAAATCTTTTTATAATCACCTGAGGGATGGTGCATCGTAATTCCTGAATTTGAACCATTATTTGTGGCATCCCATCCCGCATAATACACATGGTAGTCCCATGGAACATCCATATTCAATTCTACTAACATGAAATCAGAACCATTGTCTCCACCGCCATCCTGACTATTACCCAACATCGAACAACCTAAAACCTGATCATTTTGAAAGGTTCCTCCTCCACAGACAGATCTCTCGTAATTGAAATAAAAAATGTAATTATCCAAATCATTCTGAACGGGATCAGAAAATCCATTCCCCAAACCGCAGTGCCAAGCCGTTAATATTAGCGGTCGACAATCTTGATCTGTATTATTCATCAGAGTACCTGAACACCAGCCTACCCAACCACCTTTGTAGGTCTTAATTCTAACAACAGATTTCTTTTGAGCTTCCCAAGCGTTTCCTTCCGAACAATTTACATCCACATTACAAGCCCCGGAAGTCTTCAATAAATGTTCAGGCATGATGTACATATAGCATAAAGATTCTATGCTTAGAGTGGACGCTCTGATAGCATTAGCAGGTTCGAAGAGCTCGATGATCAATTCTTCTCCTGGGATATCATCATGAGTAAAATTGCCTCTTTGATGAAATGATCTGCTGTCAAAAGCTCCCCGAACAACTTCTTTATCCGGTGAAAAAATGGAGAGGTACCCACCGTTTGGAATAAACAGATTTTTTAAATAGACAGAAGTTGCCAAAGCATTTGGAGCTCTCAATTTAATCAACCAAACACGTCCTCCTTCAGGATGATTAAACCATCTTCCAGAGTTTGACAAATCCTTAGAAACGGGTTTTGTGATTCCCGAACGCATCCAGTTTCCCTCATTCGCAATATCTTCTTGAATCAAAGCCTCCACATCGATAGCTTCTCCTTCAAATGTAGGTACCACATCATAATCGATGGTCTCAAGAGCAAATGATTTTGGTAATTGATCAAAATCAATTTGCGCGTTTGAATGAAACA
>JAUICI010000282.1 GCA_030427935.1 Bacteroidia bacterium
CGGAGTCGATTTTGGAGAAAACGGCCATGTATAAGAAAAATATGCTGGTATTTTCAAAACCCTCTGAAATTTTAGAACCGAAGCAATTAAGTATTGAGAAATTGGTTAAGGTTTTGTTTAACGAGATCTACCATGAAAGCAATGAGGACACAAAAGCACCTGCTTTCCGCTCTAAATGGTTGGCTCATGAAAAGCAATTTCAGCATGGGTTGATCCGGAAATTTAGACTAAAACCTGAAGTGATTCCACAGATTTTTACAACGCATCAAATGGATCTTATTGGCCTATTTGAGAAGGATTTGGTTGTATTTCATTCTATTGATTTTAGTTCGGCTCCAAGGACCATTGGGCGTAATATTTTTGAAGTTGCAAGACTCATTCAAGCTTTGGAAAATTTCAGCAAGGAAAAGGGGATTGCAGGTAGATCTTATTATTTGGTCTACGAAAAGCCGAATAAAGCCGAATCAAAGCTTATCTTTGAGAAAGTCTTGCAGGATGCTGACCCTTTACTTCAGTTTATAGAATTAAAAGATTTTGAGAAGGTTTTAAATTCGCTTGATTTAAAGGGAGCTAATAAGATTCACAAAATGATGACTTGATGGACAGACAAGAGAAATACGAGATTTTAAAGGAAAGAAATAAGCAAAATGATTTGACTTTCAGTTTCATTAAATCGATATCCTTGATTATTTCGGGAATATTGGCATTTACCATGGTCATGGGTTTAGTCATGATGCTGTTCTTTGATACCGATTTTCTAGAAGAGAACAATCTTACAGGTGCTTTTGGTGATTTAAAGAATTTTCTTTTTGTTGTCATTACTTTAATTGTAATTAATGCGGGAGGACTTATATGGTACGGAAAAGGAGAGATTCTGGGATTGGTTGGTTATATCCTAACGAATTTAGTTTTTGCCAGTTTTTTTGGCTTATGGGTGGTTAAGGATTTTGAAATTTTTGCACTTTTGTTATTGTTGTTCTTCTTGAGTTTTAGTTTTCTGGTGGCCTTTTATGGCCAAAGGAAGATTAAGTTTCAGAAGGAGATTGAAATGTACGAGTAGTTGAGTTAATGAAAAATTATCCGACTTCGCGTGAAGCTTCGTCGGACGAGGAGTGAGGAGTGTAGAGTTAACTCTGTGGCTTTACTTTGTGGGTTAATAAAATAATAAGGATTGATTTAGGATATGGAATTAGATAATTTGGAAGAAGAGAATGGTAGTTGGGATCCTCGTAAAATGAAGATTGCGGGTATTGCTATGATTACCTTGAATGCATTGGTTATACTGATGTTGTTTTATATTTTTTCTGAAATCGACAGTGTTCGAGATAAAATGGCTGAAGAGATTGCTAGACAAAACATCGATGTGGATGTGGATGATGTGATTTCGATGACTAAAACGTTTCTGCTTTTACTCACAATTCCTTTTTTTGGAAGTATTCTAGGCGCTGGACTTATGATGAAGAAATCGAATAATGGTTGGATTTTACTCATTATCATGCATGTGATTATCATTTTAATTTTTGCCTTATTTTTCTTTGTTAGCATGAGTTTAATGTTCTTGATTCTATTAGGCGGCTATATTGCTTTGACTATTTATGCCAACAAAAATCGATACAAACCAGAAGAAAACTTCGAAAATTATTCTAATTAGCTATGAGTCATAAAATTGCACCTTCAGTTTTGGCATGTGATTTTGCCAATATTCAGTCCGAATCGGAAATGTTGAATCAAAGTGAAGCGGATTGGTTTCATATCGACATCATGGACGGAGTTTTTGTTCCGAACATTTCTTTTGGTTTGCCCGTTATGGCAGCCTTTAACAAGCATGCAACAAAACCATTGGATGTACATTTGATGATTAAAGATGCCGACCCTTATATTGCTGATTTTAAGAAGGCAGGGGCACATGTTTTGACAGTGCACTGGGAAGCTTGTACACATATTCACCGAACCATTCAAGCGATAAAGGCTGAGGGCATGTTGGCTGGAGTTTCTTTGAATCCAGGAACACCTGTTTCTGTTTTGGAAGATGTGATTGAAGATTTGGATTTAGTTTTAATCATGTCAGTAAATCCGGGCTTTGGCGGACAAAAATTCATTGAAGGTGCTTATAAAAAAATCAAACAGGCAAAAGAACTTATCAATAAAACAGGTTCCAAGGCTCTAATTGAGGTAGATGGAGGCGTAAATGCTGAAAATGCTCCCAAATTATTGGCTGCAGGAGCAGATGTTTTAGTTGCAGGTAGTTTTGTATTTAAATCTGAAGATCCAATTGCAACGATAGCTACTCTAAAAAGAATTTAGTCTTGATATATATATTTGCCTTAATCTCCTTACTTCTTTTAGTTAATTTTCTCTGGAAGGTTCAAGATGTGTTGAAACGAAGAAA
>JAUICI010000115.1 GCA_030427935.1 Bacteroidia bacterium
AAGATTTGGTTACAGAGATTAGGAAATAGGAAATAGGAAATAGGAAATAGGAAATAGGAAATAGGAAATAGGAAATAGGAAATAGGAAAAAATACAAAAACACTCCATACCCTAGCACTAAGTCAGTAAGAACTTTTCACCAAACTCGCAACACTAAAGATATAATTCCATGCGAATATTGCATCTCTCATAAGGCGTATCTTCTGGAACTGGAATTTCTTTGAATCCCATTTTATGATAGAGGCAAATGGCTGGTTCTAACTTTCGATTGCTGTCGAGAAAGATTCGTTCCCATCCCTTTTCTTTGGCAAAATCGATGCATTTCTCCATTAATTTTAGACCCAAGCCCAGACCTTGAAATTTGGGTTTTACGCCCATTTTTGATAATTCAAACGTTTCTTCTCTTTTGATTAAGGCGACAGTTCCGGCAATTTCTTCATCGACTAAGACAAAGAAAATATAGCCTCCGGGATCTAGAATGTATTTTTGGGGATTGCTTAGAACTTCTCTATCGTAATCTTCAACGTAGAAATATTGTTCCAGCCATTCTAAATTGATCGCTGCGAATTCTTGAGCATATTGCTGTTGATAATCGATTATTTCGATATTTGGGTTGATAGACATTCCGGATAAGTTATTACGCAAAGTTGCGCAAAGTCGCTCCTTCGTCGCTGAGTCACGAAGATTCGCGAAGAATTTATGCTACTTCCTTCCTGGGTAGGCCTTCAAGGCTTCTTCTAAGACTTTAACTGCTTTTTGTAGGGAATCTTTGTTCAAAACGTATGCGATTCGTGCTTCGTCTGTTCCTTTTCCTTTGACTCCGTAGAATCCGGATGCTGGGGCCATCATGACGGTCTGACCTTCGTAATCGTATTCCTCTAATAGCCATTGACAAAATTTCTCTGTTGAATCTACCGGAAATCTTACGACGCAATAAAAAGCGCCTTTTGGATTTGGACATAAAACTCCAGGAATTTTATTTAAGCCTTCTACCAAAATATTTCTTCTTTCTAAATACTCGGCTTTTACTTTATCGAAATAAGATTGTGGTGTTTTTAATGCCGCTTCTGAAGCTACTTGAGCCAAGGTTGGCGGACTCAATCTTGCTTGAGCGAATTTAAGAGCTGTGGCGATTACTTCATTGTTCTTCGAAACCAAGGCTCCAACCCTTGCTCCACACATCGAGTATCTTTTCGAAACGGAATCAATAACGATGACATTATCCTCAATTCCTTCCAAATTCAAAGCTGAAAAAGCCTCTTCTCCATCGTAACAGAATTCTCTGTATACCTCATCAGAAAACAAATACAAATTGTGGTTCTTTACAATATCTCTTAATTGCTCCAATTCTTCTTTTGAATACAAATAACCTGTTGGGTTACCCGGATTTGAAATCAAGATCCCTTTCGTTTTCTCCGTAATCAGTTTTTCAAATTCTGCAATTGGAGGTAAAGCAAATCCATCTTCAATATGAGCTGAAACCGGCACAACTTTTACTCCAGTAGACACTGCGAAACCATTATAATTGGCATAAAACGGATCTGGAACGATTACCTCATCACCTGGATTAAAACAAGTGTTCATCGCGAAAATCAAGGCTTCCGAACCTCCCGTGGTTACCAAAATATCTTCATGACTCACGGCTATGTTCATTTTTTTATAGTAGTCAGCCATGCCTTTTCTCAAAGATTCAAAACCGGCCGAATGCGAGTATTCGATCACCTCATCCGAATAATTTTTAATGGCATCCAAAGCTACTTGGGGAGTTTCAATATCGGGCTGGCCAATATTCAAATGATAAACCGTCTTACCTGCTTTTTTCGCTTTTTCAGCGAAAGGAACCAATTTTCTGATTGGCGAGGATGGCATCATCTGCCCTTTTTCCGAAATATTCAATGCTTTGGTATCTGCGATTGCCGTCATATCTGAATGTTTTGAATTTTAATAAAGCGTTTGCAAAAATAGTCAAAATGATGAAAAGACTTTAGGATAAATGACGAAATGATTAAGTGAGTATACATTTAGGTTTTCAGAAAACAAAACCTCTATAAAGCAAGAAAAGGACCTAATTTGAGTTAGCTCCTTTTCTTGTAAAAACCATGAAAATTTATAAAACCAGAGAGCAAATTAATGCAGCTCTCCGACAAAGGTAAGCAAAGAATTGAATTCAAAAAAATACTTCGAGAAAAAATGTATGCATAATAAATTGGATTCTTGATTTCCTAAATTGGGCTTCTAATATTTCAAGGATACTCGTCTGTTGAATTTATGTACTTGTTCATCCGAACAATTTCCTCCTGGACAAAGCTTTTCAGGCTTCTCTTCTCCATAAAATGCCACTTTCAATTTAGAACTTGGAATTCCTTTTGCTATGAGATAATTTTTTACGCGTTCACATCTGCGCTCACTCAACCATTTATTATAGTCATTCTCACCATTAATGTCGGTATGTCCTTCGATGTAAATTTCTCCTGAACATGACTTCAACTCAGATATAAGCGAGGCCAATTTTGCTTTTTCTTTATCGGTCATATAAGATGAATTCACATCAAAATAAATGATATCCTTTTCCTCTCCAGTGAAGTTGGAAGCATTGACATTGTTCGAATTCTCATTCTTTATATTATTTCCATTTTGAAAATTAAAATCCGTTGAGTCATCATTATTAAGCTTCGAAATATCGGAAACGCTCGATCCTATCACCTTGTAAACAAAGAATTCTTCTCCTGGCTTTCGAATCAATTTTGCTACTAATTTCCCCTTGAAATCATACAAATACAGAGTCAACTCTTCTTCTGGATAATTGGTTTTAAAAAGGTAAAGATCATCAACAGGTAATTCAGAAAATACAAAGTTTCCATCTGGAGTAATTCTTGCATTCCCAACTTGGTTTTTGTTCTTGTCGTAAACTTCAATAATGGTCGTATCTACTCGAACCTGACCTTTTTTATCTTCTAATACACCTAAATAATATTGCTTGTTAAAAGTGAAATCATCATCTGTTGTCGTGATTAATTCGAGGTCAGTTGACTCATTTTCTAATTGTCTATAAGTAAAGACTCCATTTTCATCAATTCGCAATTTCGCTACGATCTCTCCCTTTTCATTAAAGATGAATAAACCATAATCGTCATCGGGATTTTCAATCTTCAATCTGTTATTTGCGCTGTAATCGATTTCTTTTAATTCAAAATTTCCAAACTTGTCGGTTTCTGTTCTTTGGATTACATTCCCGTCCCCATCAATTAAAGCTACTTGAATGGTTTTATGTGGAACTCCATTATCAGAGGTTACAATTTTACCTGTATAAGTAGAATTCAAATCGAAATCATCTTCGTTATCAATTAGGGAAATTAAAGATGACTCATTCTTCAGTTCTTTGTATTCAAAATTCCCTTTCCCATTGATGATCATACGAGAAACCACATTTCCTTTTTGATCATAAAAAGTCACATACAAATCGTCATCGCTATTATTGACAACATCAATCTTGTATTTCTCCCCGGAAGGTAATTCTCTTAACCTAAAATTTCCCTTGTCATCAGACACCGTTTCGAAAACCATGTCGATATCATCTGAAGTCAATTGTACTTTGATATTTGACAGATCATTATCCAGGTTTCGATAGGAGAATTTCCCAATTAATTCTGATTGTAGGGTGACTTTCTTTTCCATGTCGAAATAGAAGATATCATCGTTTCCATTCACATTTGAAGCGATGAAACCTCTGGTTTGATCGGCATACATGTAAACACTAAAATCATCTCCAGTGGTATTAATGTCTGTTCCCAGAAGTTCAGTTTTATTCCAACCTGCCTCTTTTTCATAAGACCAATACAAATCCAACCCTCCATTTCCACCTTCCTTATCAGAAGAAAAGAAAAGGTCACCTCCAACATAAAAAGGGAACATTTCTTTGGACGATGAATTAATTTCAGAACCTAAATTTTCTACAATTGAGAAGCTTCCGACACTATCTAATTTTGCTCGATAAATATCACTTTCGCCCAATCCTCCCGGACGATCAGAAGCGAAATACAAAACCTTCTTTTTAGAATCAAAACTTGGGTGACTAAAGGAGTAGCCTTTTTCATTAAAAGGTAACTTTTCCAACTTCGACCAACCTTTTTTTTGTCGAATGGCCATGTACAATTGTGGCTTAAAATTGTGCTTTCCTTTTTGCCCTTTTAATTTTGCTTTTTCTACTCTGGAAAAGAAAATTGTATCCTTGGTTTCACTGAAGCAAATCGGCCCTGTATGGGAATTCGAAGTGAATTTTTCGGCAAAAAGTTTTGGCTTTTTGAGTTCGGCTGTGACAATGGTATCACCCATAATCTCAAAGCTGATAATATTATAGTGCTTCCCTTTCTTCCAGTTATTCTCCCCAATATTTACTTTATCAATATTTCTTTCTGAACAAAAAACAACTTGATCTTCATATAAAACTGCTCCAAAATCAGAAAATTTAGAATTGATAGACTCCCATTTTTGCACACGAAATTTGAATTCGATCTTTTCAACTTCAAAAGTCTGACCGAAACCTGTCATACAGAAAGCAAGAAATAGTAGCAGTAAACTCCTTGTCATAAAAATCTTGGTGATGTCGTCTTTTTCGTATGTAAATTAAAATCGAAGCCTAAAAATACTTCGTGCGATCCTTTTCTAAAAACAGTACTAGTATATGTATAATCAAAAGAATATCCAACTCTCAACCAGTCCAATGGATTGACTTCCAAAAGGAAAGCCACGCTGGAATTGAATCTATAAGTCACCCCTAACCACAAAATCTTGTACATCAACACACTAAAATTCACATCAAATGAAAAAGGTGCATTAATCACATAACGCATCATTGCAGAAGGTTTGAGCACAAAATCTTTATGAACTTCAATGGCTGCACCTCCATGTAAATAAAAATGCTGAGTTAATTGATGCACCACAAAGTCAGCGTTGACATCAAAATCTAATCTTCCGGCATAAATATTATTGGCTCCTCCTCCGACATAAAATTTCTTGGTATACCAATACATTCCAAAATCAAAAGTTGGAATCGTCGAAGAAGTCACACCTCCCGAATTGGTGGGATCGATCACTTGATTAAAAAGCAATTGCCCCCTATCCAGCATACTATGAAAAACACCACCTCGAGCTGCAAAACTTAATTTCCCTAATTTCAATTTTAGATGATAAGCAACTGTTAATTGCGCAGCAAAATTTGAACTTGGACCAATTCCTTCATGGTAAAAATTTCCTCCAAGTGCTAATCCTGTCTTCCCAACATTACTATGAATCGCAAATGACTGTGTATTTGGAGCTCCGTCTACCCCAACCCATTGCCAACGACCTAAGGCGACCATAGAAAGGGCGTCTCTCGAGCCTGCATAAGCAGGATTGATTGCCATGGGATTGAACATGTAATTGGTATAAAGCGGATCTTGCTGAGCAAAAAGACCAGACTGACCTATCGAAAGCACCAAAAATATGAATATCAATATCCGTTTCATTATTCCGAAATGTTTACCCATCCAGCCACTTTCTGACCATCAGCTTCTATGACATAATAATAGGTTCCGGAAGGCATTTTCTTACCACTGGCATTGGAACCATCCCAAACCACATTCACATTATCATAATTTTCAAAACTCACCAGTTTATCCCCATATCTGGTGAAAATCTCCACCGTATTTGCCGAATTTGGATCAATCACATTGATTACCCAAGTGTCATTTATGCCATCCCCATTAGGACTAAAAGCATTATTGATTTCGCCTCCACATTCTAGTTCACTGCCCCTGTAAACCATTCTTGATAGCATAAAGGTACATCCTGCCATTGTGGTCATTTCACATTGTACCAACATGGAATCTACGTCCAAAGGTTGATGAATCATGGAAGTTGTACCTAATTCAGCATTACCATCAACCATCCAAAAGTAAGAACTCATGGTTGGTCCATTAATGGAGGCATTAAACTCTTCGCCAAAACAAAATACAGAATCACAAAATATCACTGCCGCTAGAGAGTCTACACTTACCTTAATACTATCCATAAAACTACACCCAGCTCCATTCACTTCAACTACATAAAAAATGGTTGATCCCGGAGTAACCTCCGGATTTGGATCTGTCACATTACTAATCCACTGATTCGGTGACCACAAAACACTGTTGGCATTTGTATTTGTTTCAAGGATGATGGTAGTCCCTGGACATATCATTGTATCAGGGAAATGATCATAAGTCAATCCATTTGGAAAACTAATCAAAAGTGTATCTGTTCCCGTACATCCTCCACTTGCGGTTGCTTGAACAATGTAGTATCCATCCTCGTAAACGGTTGCAATCGGATCCTGAATATTGGGGCTATTTAGCTGATCCGCTGGAGTCCAATTCCATGCAAGAGCTGTTCCTCCTCCATTCAAATCGGTCGCCGATAATTGCACTGCATCTCCCGGACAAACAGTCAAATCAGGTCCGGCATCAATCTGCGGAGAAGGAAGAACATTATTTATTGTCACAACAGTATCCGCACATAAATTTGGCGCAATTACAAAAGTCACCAAAGTATCTGGTTGAGTCACAACATAGCTAAAAGAACTTCCTGATCCAGATGGTGTTGTTGTGTTATTTGGATCCGTATACCAAAAATACTGAAAACCTCCAACGACACTAAAACTAGCAGTGTCTCCAGAACAAAAAGGTCCATTTGAAGTGACAACCCCATTCGGTGCTTGTTGCCATACTAAAGGAATCGAATCTCTGTATGGACACTGACTTGGAAAAACTGTTTCCGCATAAATCCAGATATTGTTATTAGAATAATCGGCTGAAGAAAAATTATAGTAAGTAGTATCGTTAAAAGGATCATCAAATACTCCTCCTCCATTGGTGGTGAAGTGAATATTGTCATTCATTCCATTTCCATGGGTGATTCTTACACTTAAGTCATCATCGTTTGTACAGGCGGTCAAGGAAGAAGGAGCTCCCGGTTCGAAGATAAAACTCTGTTGCTCATAAAGAACAATTGGTATCGAATCATTTGGGCAAATACCTCCTCCGTCAAATACAGCTAATACAATGGTTCCATTTTGCGGATTTGGATAAGTAATTACAGTACTTTGACTATTCAGATTACTCCATGATGCTCCTCCATCATTAGAGGCAAACCATCCTAATACTGCTGGATTAAAATGAGAGAAAGAAAACCCTACTTCCAATTGTTGGTTTTGTGTTGCACAAATTGTATCTCCAACTAGCGATGTTGCACCATTCACACAAGTTGAGAAAATGGTAAAAGTCAAAGTGTCATTTGATCCATTTGTATCAAAAGGCGACTCGATTGCTACTTGAAAAGTATTAGGCCCACAGGTGGACAAATCAGCAGAATTTCCAAATGTCCAAGTTAGCGGACCTACATTTAAAGGGGTATTCACGGTCTCTGTATGCCAAGTACCTGACCCCACTTCTGTCCAAGAAATCGTCGCATTTCCTGCTGCAACCACATTTCCTCCTTGATTGGATATCGTAACAGAAAGTGGCATCCCTCCAGGATTACAAATACTATCTGGATAATTTTCAATAACTGTTAAATCGGTCTGACTAAAAAGGAAATTACTCAGCAAAAATAGATTCAAGAAGAAAGTCAATCTCAATAATCTCATAAGTAGCATTTTCATACCATTTAAACGAATTAAAGTTGAGAAAGGTTGACCGTAAGGTTTAATAAATTCTATATTTGCCGAATATACTAAATAAAATTCAAGATTGAATTTGAAGGTTTGGATTAAAGCATTTCGCCTGAGGACTTTACCCCTCTCTTTATCAGGAATTATTACTTCGTATTTCTATTTTTCTTATTCGGAGAGAAGCTCCAATTGGCTCGTTTTTGGCTTGGCTTTATCGACCACTATTTTACTCCAAATTTTATCGAATTTGGCGAATGATTATGGAGACGGAGTAAAAGGTACAGACAATGAGAAAAGAGTAGGTCCTGAAAGAGGAATCCAGTCGGGCAAGATTAGTCAAAAACAAATGCTGAATGCCATCATCCTATTTGTCCTTCTCTCCTTTATTTCGGGAATAGCACTTCTATTTTTTGCATTTGGATTGGAAAATTGGAAACCTTTGCTTGCCTTTTTGGTCACTGGAATTTTGGCTATTGCTGCCGCTATTAAATATACGGTAGGAAAATCCGCTTATGGATATCGAGCTCTTGGTGACCTATTCGTATTTATTTTCTTTGGAATAGTAGGCGTTTTAGGATTCTATCTCATGTTGGCTCAAAAAATTGATCTCCCAATTATTCTTCTTTCTCTAATCATTGGTTGTTTTTCCGTGATGGTTTTGAATTTGAATAATATGAGGGACATCCAAAATGATAAAGAATCAGGTAAAACTACAATTCCTGTTTTGCTTGGCAGTCGTAAAGCTAAAAGTTACCATTTCCTTCTTGGCTTTGTGATCATGGGAAGCTCGATCTACTTTAATTACCTTATCGACAATCCTATTATCTGGTTTAATATTATTGCGCTTGCACCTTTATCCAATCACATTGCACTTGTAAACAGAACCAATAATCCAGTTGATTTTGATCCAGAACTAAAGAAAGTAGCCTTAACTACCTTCCTTTTTGCCATTGTCAACTCCATTTTACTTAGCCAATGTTAAAAGCCAAGCTGATTCCCTATACGATGAAATTTATCCGGCCTGCTGGAACAAGTAGAGGAATCATGCTTGAAAAAAAGTCCTGGATTTTGTCTTTGAAAAAAGACGGTATATATGGTTTTGGCGAATTTAGTATTATTGAAAGTCTTTCTCCTGATTGGAACCAAAACTATGAATCCACCTTGCAAAATATCGTTGATCAGATAAATAATGGTCAAGATTTGAATTCTTTGATCAAAGCTTATCGAGAAAAACCATCCATCGTTTTTGGTTTAGAAACAGCAAATTTAGATTTAATCAACGATGGAAAGCAAAGACCATTTGACACTCCTTTTGCGGACGGAAAAGAACAAATCCCTATTAATGGTTTGATTTGGATGAACGATAAAGAAACCATGTTCAAAAGCATTCAGCAAAAATTAGATGAGGGCTTTAAGTGCATCAAACTGAAAATTGGTGCAATTGACTATGAAAGTGAAATTGAATTATTGAAACACATCCGAAACTCATTTTCAAAAGAAACCATTGAGATTCGTGTAGATGCGAATGGGGCTTTTGATCCTAAAAATGCAGCCAAAGTATTGGATGATCTTAACAGTTTGGACATTCACTCGATTGAACAACCTATTAAGCAAGGTCAGTTTAATGCCATGGCCGAATTATGCCGGACGACTCCTACTCCAATTGCCTTGGATGAAGAACTAATTGGTATTCATAATCGAAAAGAAAAAATTGAACTTTTGGAAACGATCCGACCTCAATACATCATATTGAAACCAAGTTTGCATGGAGGAATTTCTGGCTCAAAGGAATGGATTGATCTTGCTGAAAAAAGAGGAATTGGCTGGTGGATGACTTCTGCTCTTGAATCCAATATCGGGTTAAATGCCATTGCCCAATTTGCATCTAGTTTAAAAACTAAAATGTATCAAGGCTTAGGGACAGGAAGCTTGTACTATAACAATATTGAAAGTCCTCTAACTGTGAAACAAGGCCATATTTACTCTGACCAAAATAAGAAATGGGTCATCCCTTCTGCATTCTTTTTTTAATCTTCTTGGCAAATCGATAAATTTCACACGGTTTCCTTTTGCCCACTAATTTTGCTATGACATTCCCATGGGAATCTAAAAATAAAACTGCAGGATACTGATGTAATTTATAACGCTCCTCTAAATAGGAATCCGTGCTTTCATCTCTCTGATATTTGTAGGATACAAAGTTCTTATTGAGGTATTTTATTAGTTTTTGATTTTTATTAACCTCTTCCTCCATATGCTCGCAAGGAAAACAATTATCTGCACTAGCAATCAAAAAAACCAACTCTCTTTGCATTTCCGCTTTCACCAAAAATGTCTGAAAATCACCTTTATAAAAATGAACTTGTACCGATCTGAGATCATTTTTAATTATCGAATCGGATAAACCAATTGCATTGGAAAAAAAAGCAAGTACCAAAGCTGATATGAAGAATATGAATTTCATTTCGTAATTTTAGTTTTCCTTTTAATGGGTTTTGCAGATGAACATATAAGCTATTCAAGCACAGATGATAATTTAAATACGCTCGCGAAAGATTTTATCCTTGAATTTGAAGAAAAATCTGAAATCGCTGTAAAAACAAGCGGTTCAACTGGCACACCTAAACATTATAACGTAAAAAAAGAACGATTTATTTGTTCAGCCCAAAGAACCTGTGACTTTTTTCAGCTCAAGACAGGAGACCAAGCATTTCTATGTATATCACCAGAATACATTGGAGGAAAAATGATGCTTGTTCGATCCATGGTACGTGGTCTCGATATAACATTGGGCAATTTGAGTTCATTCCCTTTTGAATCAAAAAGACCATACGACTTTGCAGCTTTTGTTCCTTTACAGATAAATCGCATTATTGAAAAGGACATTGACTACTTGAAACAAATTAAAAACATCATTATTGGAGGGGGAGTTTTGAATTCGAAAACCGAACAAAAATTGGTTGAATCCGGCATCAATGCTTATGTTACTTTCGGTATGACTGAAACTTTGTCACATATTGCTTTGAGAAAAATTGGAGAAGAAGAATATCAGGTTTTAGATGGAATTGTAATTTCAATTGATGATGAAAATCGTTTGATTATTCAGGACCCTAAAGTTGCTGAAAAGGAAGTGCTTCAAACCAATGATATAGTTGAACTTCTTTCCTCACATTCTTTCAAATGGATAGGTCGATACGACAATATAATCAACTCGGGTGGTATCAAACTGAATCCTGAAACAATTGAACGCAAATTGAACAAAACCATTCACTCACCTTTTTTTATAGCAAAAGAAGCAGATGAAAAATTAGGTGAACGTCTTATTCTTGTCATTGAAAGCGATAAACCATCTGAATCTATTCAATTTGATAGTCTAGACCGATTTGAAAAGCCGAAAAAAGTCTATCATGTAGAAAAATTCATTTATACTGAAACTAAAAAAATCAACCGAACCAAAACACTGCAATTAATAGGGATTGAGGGATAAGTACTTTAAAATATTAGGTTTAAAACCAGGAGCGAGCAAAGAGGAGATTAAGAAAGCTTATCGGAAATCTGCCCTCAAATACCACCCCGATAGAAAGGATGGGGATCCAGAAAAATTTCTTCTGATTATTGAAGCCTATGAATATCTTACAATAGAATCTGATCAATCCAATATCATCTCTGATTACGAATTCTATGCAAACCAAAGTAAGACTGCAGACTCAAATGTCAAAAGAGGTAAAAAGCATTATACTCCGGAAGAATTCGAAGAAAAACTAAAATGGGCAAAACAAAAATACCAAGAGAAGAAATACCAGGAAGCGATTGAGGATGATCGTTATTTTAAAAGTCTAACTACTGGCTGGAAATTTAAATACTTTCTCTTTCTAACTATTATTTCCTCTGCCCTTTCTTTCATTTTTTTATTAGACAATCTTCTGGCCACAAACAGGGTTGATTCCTATGTAAACTTTAAAGACACCATGGGCGAACACACCGTTCCATCTCAGGATGTTCGTTATGTGGAAATTGATAATCAACCCTTATTTATTGCACTTAAAGATTTTCCAACCATTTTTAATGAAGACCGAGTCACCACTCATAAAACACCCATATTTAATGAGATTAAATCCATTCATGCAATAAATGCGTTTGGAGAAGAAGTCATTATTCATCCAAAATTTAGTGTGATTAGTACCTTTCCGCTGGTCGTTATCATACTATTATTGCCTCTTTTTGTCATTTTATACAAAAGGAGAAATCCTTTTTTCATTTTTTTGTATTTAACCTGTGCTTTTGTATCACCATTGATCATTGCCATCTTGATGATTGTGAATGATCGCTGGGCAATTTTATTCTCCTGAGACCTAAATTGTTGACAACGTTTGAATTCTTTGTTCGTCTTGTTTTATATTAATCCGATTTTTAAGTAGTTTTGCAACTTATTTACAACTAAACTATTGATAAACAAAACGATGAGAATATTTTTTACTCTACTACTAGCATTATTCTCTGGCTTC
>JAUICI010000116.1 GCA_030427935.1 Bacteroidia bacterium
TTCCTTCCCCGACTTCAATAGCGAACTTTTCAATCGATTCTTTCGCATTCTCAAATTCAAGAACTCGACTCCAAGCGAGTAAGCCATTGCGAAGTAGACATAGCCTTTAGGTACTTCGATTTCGAATCCTTCTAGGACTAGAAGTAAACCAATCATCAATAAGAAAGAGAGTGCGATCATCTTGATTGTTGGCCTTTCATTGATGAAATCTGCAATCGATTTTGCAAAAGCGAGCATAACCATCATGGAAATGATTACTGCCGTAATCATGATGACCAAATGACCAGATAATCCAACCGCTGTCAGAATAGAATCAAAGGAGAAAACAACATCAATCAAAATGATTTGAGTGATAATTTTGGCCGGAGTAGAAAACTTTCGTTTGGTCTCATCTTCATGCTCGTAACCAGTGACTTTATCGTGAATTTCGGTGGTCGATTTATACATCAGAAAGAGTCCACCCCCAATCAGAATTAAGTCTCTTCCTGTAAAGCCTTCTCCAAATACATGGAAAAGTTCTTTCTTCATCCCGATAATCCAGGTAATTCCAAATAATAAAGCAATTCGCACCAATAGGGCAAGGATAATTCCAATATTTCTTACTCGATTGACATGTTTCGGCTCTACTTTATTTGATAAAATGGAAATGAAAACGATATTATCGATTCCAAGAACGATCTCCAGTAAAGTAAGGGTTAGAAGTCCCGTAATCCCTTCCCAGCTAAGAAGTATGTCAAACATAGTGCTTTAAAATTTGACGTAAAGATAGAGATTCCTTTAATATTGAACCTGATAAAATAAGGTATCTCCTGCCCCCACTTGAATCGTATCTTGAGAAATTGTAGTCACGCTATTTCTGGTGACTTCAATCGTCAAATAATGGATTCCTTCTGGAATCGGCTCCACTTTTCGAGAGTTCACACATCCAAAATTGTATTCTTGAAGCGTAGGAATTGAATAGGCGATACTCCCCCATTCACCTTCAATTTTTATTCGATCGTCTTCATTAAAACAATTGATATTCTCCAAACTCAGATCGATAAAAGCTTTTGGCGCTACCTCCACATTCATGTTTAGTTTTGTGCCTCCTTCAAATGGATAATAAGCTGCGGAATGAAGCGAATTGTCATCCATGTTTCGAATTCTTAAAATGAAATAGTCGTGCGAACTTTCATCGTAAACACTGATATTATAGGTATACGAAAGCGAAGAGTTTTGATGCAAATATGAGAATTCTCCGTTTGCTCCTGAGACCACTTTTTTATAAGGTTCATCACTTGCCCAAGCATTCTTTTTGGTCTTCCTGATCTCAATTTCGATGCCTTCAACACCTTCTCCGGAAAGGGGATTGATTGCTTGTCCTTCAACTTCTAATCGGGCTTTTTGACAGGAAACGGTGAATATCAACAGGAATACAAAGCTTACATTTTTCATCTCTAAGGTTTTTCATTTCCAAGAACGTTCCAAAAACTGAATTAGTTTGTCATCGGTTTTAATCTTAGCAAAATATTCATCTACTTAACACTCACATCATTTTAAACAATTACAGAATTTTTATCGACATCCTTGCCCTCAATCCAAATGCTTTGTATACCTTTGCGTCCCGTAGTTACAAAATCAAATAAACATGTCGAATTCTACGAAATATGTGTTTGTAACCGGGGGAGTTACATCATCTTTAGGAAAAGGAATTATTTCCGCTTCATTAGCAAAATTACTTCAGGCTAGAGGTTACTCGGTGACCATTCAAAAATTAGATCCTTATATCAATATTGATCCGGGAACTTTGAATCCTTATGAGCATGGAGAATGCTTTGTTACCGATGATGGAGCTGAAACGGATTTGGATTTGGGTCACTATGAAAGATTCTTGAATACCCCAACTTCACAAGCCAATAATGTAACTACTGGAAGAATTTATCAGTCTGTAATCGACAAAGAGCGTAAAGGAGAATTCCTTGGAAAAACCGTTCAGGTCATCCCTCATATTACAGATGAAATCAAAGAAAGAATTCAAATCCTTGGTAAAAAAGGAACTTACGATATTGTCATTACAGAAATCGGTGGAACGGTTGGTGATATTGAATCCCTGCCATACGTGGAAGCGGTTCGACAAATGATGTGGGAGTTTGAAGACGACTGCATCGTGGTGCATCTAACACTTGTACCTTATTTGGCTGCTGCGGGTGAATTGAAAACAAAACCAACCCAGCACTCGGTTAAACAGTTGTTGGAATTAGGAGTTCAGCCAGACGTTTTGGTTTGTAGAACTGAACATGATTTGGATCTGACTCTTAGAAAAAAGATTGCCAAATTCTGTAATGTTTCCGTTGACGCGGTGATTGAGTCTAAAGATGCTGAATCTATCTATGAAGTTCCATTGATGATGCAGGAAGAAGAGTTGGACAAGGTAGTCTTGGAAGAACTTCATTTGCCGAAATCATCTGCTCCAGTCTTGGATCGTTGGAAAGAATTTTTAGGAAGACTACAAAACCCAAAACACGAAGTGAATATCGCTTTGGTAGGGAAATACGTGGAGTTGAAAGATTCCTATAAATCGATTTCGGAAGCTTTTATTCACGGTGGAACAGAATTGGAATGTAAGGTGAATTTGAACTGGATTCACTCTGAGTCTATCACAGAGGAAAATGTAGAAAAAGTACTTGGAGGTCACGACGGCGTTCTAGTTGCCCCAGGCTTTGGATCCAGAGGAATCAAAGGAAAAATTACGGCGGTTAAATATGTTCGAGAAAACAAGATCCCATTTTTAGGTATTTGTTTGGGAATGCAAGTAGCCGTGATCGAATTTGCCCGAAACGTGATCGGATTGAAGGATGCACATACGGTAGAAATCTCTCCGGAATGCGAGAATCCAGTAATTTCGATGATGGAAGAGCAGAAAAAAATCACCAATATGGGTGGAACCATGCGTTTGGGATCTTATGGATGTAATTTGATTTCAGATTCAAAAGTATATCAAGCATACAACCGTGAAAGCATCAAAGAAAGACATCGACATAGATATGAATTCAATAATGATTATCTGGAACAATATGAAGCTAATGGCATGAAAGCCAAAGGGAAAAACCCTGAAACTGGTTTAGTCGAGGTAGTTGAAATTGATGATCATCCTTGGTTTGTTGGGGTTCAATTCCATCCAGAGTATAAATCGACCGTTGCTAAGCCGCATCCGCTATTTACTGGATTTGTTAAAGCCGCACTACAGAATAAATAAATATTCTTCTTAACTTTGCGCCCCTAAAATTTAATGTCTAAATGGATAGAAATTCACTCATCGGACTATTACTGATCGGGGCCGTTCTTATTGGCTTCTCAGTTTTTAATTCTCAGAACATCGAAGCTCCTGAGAAGTCCGATAAATCAGATAAGAAAAAAAAGGTTGAAGTTGTTGATGAAGAACCGAAGGCTACAATCGTTCCAGAAGGTTATGTAGTTAAAGAAGATTCAACTGGTGCTGCAAGTAAAGATACTGCGGGTAACATCGTTTATGTTGATTCTTTAGGAAACGACACGATCTTCACAGAAAAGATTACGCCAATTGCAGAAGCGAACGACACAATCAAAGCTGGAAATGACACCCTACAGCCAAAAGTGGCAGAGAAAAAACCGGATTTAAATGAAAAATACGGTATTCTAGCTCCTAAAGCAGTGGAAGGTGATCCAAGCAAGGTCGAATTCTTCACATTGGAAAACGACAAACTCAAACTTCAAATCTCAAATAAAGGGGGTAAAATCGCTCAGGTTGATTTAAAAGAATACAAAACCTACCAAGATTATGACAAAGGAAACGAAGCGACTTTAACTTTTACAGACGATAACGGAACGAAGCAAGCCCTATTCTTCGACATGAATAATAAGGAGTATTCCACTTCGAAGTTCTATTTTGAAAAAGTAAAGCAAACGGATACCGAATTAGTCTTAAGACTTTCGGCTTCGGCTACAGATTATATTGAGTACTCCTACATCCTTGAAGAAGGGAAATACGATATCGATTATACGATTAGAGTCAAAGGATTCGATCAGATGGACAAAAGTTCGGTGGCTTTGTATAACGATATGAAGATCAAACCTTCTGAAAAGTCGATGACCGAAGAGCGCAGAATGTCGACGGTTTTCTTCAAATACAATGAAGATTCTTATGATTATATCTGGGAGAATCAAGAGAAGATATTCAAGTTAGAAGACAAGACACAATGGGTGGCTTTCAAGAAAAATTACTTCTCAACTTTCCTTATTTCTGATGATGGTTTTGAAGGTGAAGGATCTTACATCGAAACAACGAAATTGGAAGATGAAGACTATGTGATTGAATGTTCTTCACTACTATTTTTAGGTTTATCTGATAGCAAAACAGAGAAAAACATCAAGTGGTTTTTTGGCCCGAATGATTACGATCTTCTAGCGAGCTATGACTATGAAATGGAGGATGTCATCAACTACGGTTGGGGACTATTCCGATGGGTAAATATCTATTTGATTCAGCCTATTTTTACTTTGTTAGCCAATATGGGAATGGGTATTGGAATCGCCATTTTTGTGATTACTTTATTGATCAAACTCTTGCTTTCACCAGTATCTTTCAAGATGTACGTTTCTTCAGCGAAGATGCGAATCTTAAAGCCGAAGATCGACGAGATCAACGCCAAGTATCCGAAGAAAGAAGATCAGATGAAAAAGCAAATGGAAACCATGCAATTGCAGCGAGAATCCGGAGCCAATATGTTCTCTGGTTGTATCCCAATGCTCTTGCAGATGCCGATTTTGATCGCAGCCTTCCGTTTCTTCCCATCGACGATTGCACTGAGACAGCAAAAATTCTTGTGGGCGGATGATTTATCGACTTATGATGCCATTGTATCTTGGACAGGAGATTCTTTCATTACGTCCATCTATGGTAACCACGTGAGTTTATTTACCTTATTGATGGCAGGTACAACTTTATTTTATACTTGGTACAATAGTTCCAATGTAACGCAACCATCCCAACCAGGAATGCCAAATATGAAGGTCATGATGTATATCTTCCCAGTGATGATGATCTTCTGGTTTAATGGGTACTCTTCTGGACTATCCTACTACTACTTCATCTCTACTTTGATGTCGATCTTAATCATGATGGCCATCAAAAAAATCTTCGTAGATGAAGAAAAACTGAAAGCCAAAATGGAAGCACTCCAAGCCAACGCTGGAAAGAAAGACGGCAAGAAAAAGTCGAAATTTCAAGAGCGTTTAGAGCAAATGCAAAAAATCCAACAGGAGAAGCAGAAGCAGAATAGAAAAAAATAATCGGATTTTCGTCCCGATAGCTATCGGGATACGAATTTGAAAAAGAGCCGGCTTGATTGTCGGCTTTTTTGTTTTCGGAAAGTTTCTTGAAATTAGTAGCTTTGCTTGTCTTAAAGAATGATTTTTTTTGAACTAGAATGACCTTAACCTATTTTTATCATAGCAATTGTTATTTGTTTTGCCTCATTTCGATGGTTTGACCTTTTGTTTAAGCTGCGATCCGAGGGAGAGAAACCATTCGATGAAATAGAATCTTCATTTACTCGAATAGAAGAAATTCAATTTGCAATTTTCTTAATACTCTCTGGATTGTTTTGTTATGGATTCGCTTCTCTTTCTCGGGTTATAATTGAACTAGAAGTCTCTAGCAAATTTGAGTACGAATATCTGATCAAACCCGATTTTCGATTGATTCTTCTAATTTCGATTTTCATTGGGTTTGTTTATAGTATTCTTGTTGTTTATTCCTTAACCAAACTCTATCTCAAAAACTGGGATGATTTTCTGATTTATGGAATGGAGAAATACTACCCTTGGTACTGGAGTTTTTTAAAAGCATTTTCTAAAGGACTTCTTGTTTTATCCTTGTTGGCATTTATCCTTGCCTTAGATTGGTATACTGTTTTTGATCAAGATAAAATTATAGTGAACGATTATTTTTCAACTGAAAGTAGAACCTATAGTTACTCCGACATCAAAAAAATAAATGAACATGATAAGAGAATAGCTCCAAACGGAAATATTGCCGACAGACCCTGTTTTGTAATAACATTTTTGGATGATGAAATATGGGACTCAAGTGAAAGTGGCTATTCCGATCATGAAGAAAATAGAGCACTCATCGAATTTGTAATTGCAAAGTCCAATAAAGAATTAGAATATTCCGAGTACAAATCAAACTAAACTAGAGGATTTTCTAAAACGCTTATGAACCGTATTATGTGTGAATTTTTCATCTTAATTTTTAGACCCGATAGCTATCTAGTTTAAAGTTTAGAAGATTTCTTAAATTTGAGGTAACCTGACCAGAACGATTCTTCTCAGGTATTTTTAGAACAAAAAAACATAGGTTGTGTAAAGCACATATGTGGTTTATGCAATTGTTAGGCACAATTCTGCTAACGGGCAAAAAGTTCATCAGGTAGATTTGCAATTGGCAAAGTAAAATCCTTATACGGGGTAGAGGCCAAATAAATTGAGAGCATACCTCTTGTTCCTCCAATCGAAATGTTCAATAATTTTCGAGCAAATTCGGATTCTAAACGTTCTTTATCTCCCTTTAAAACGATTACATCTTTTAAATCAAATACACCGAATTCATAAAATGCTGTCAATTCGAAGAGTTCAACATTATCCTCATTTGAAGTAACTCGAACAGTGATTCTAACTCCAACTTTGGATTCTTCAGTGTTCATTCCGAATTCTGAATCCATTAAAATATCCAAGTCTTCAATATTCATCTTCCCATCAAAATCATGGTCAGTGTTAACTTGAAATGAAACAGGAATTGCCTGATAAATCTCAATCCCAATAGTCCCGTTATCTTTAATTTTAGTGTCCATATATTACTTTTCGTGTGCTCTAACCACTAGATTTATGTCCTCTCTATGCCCTTTTATTCTGCGATCCTTTGAAAGATTCAATTGTACAATTGACTGCTCTACGGGTGTTGAAAAACGATCCGAAGAATGCATAGAAAAGTACATTTCCGCCTTCTCTTTCCTTACCCAACAAAAATTAGACATAGACATAGAAATCTTTTCATGTAATTCTTCCAATTTCTTTGTTCTTAGTCTTTTGACTTCAACTTGTAAATCAAGATAACGACTCATTAATTCGCTGTAAAGCTCTTTCTCGGTTGGATTTTTAAAAGCTTCACCCCTAAGATGTTTTTTTCTATTAGCATCAGACAGATTTCGAATAACCTGCATGCCTGTCTTAACCTCAATCAAACTCAAAGTTTGTATCGTAAAATTATGACTTCCCGAAATCCATCGAGTAACATCGCTTGACGTCTTACCTACTAGTTCGGCAAACTCCTTTTTATTCATTCCCGTCGATAGAATAAAATTTAGAATCATAATAGCAATTTCTGCCGAATGGGCAGTGTACTTCTCTATTTCCTCTGGAATTCCGAATTCCAAATCTTCAACTGTTTTCATATCTCCATTATTTCTTCGTCAAGGTCAATTAACCCATCTTCTATAATTACTGCGCCAGATTTTTCAAGTCTTTCCAGGTTATTACCAATAACACATAATTCATCCGCCGCATCCTCACAATCCTGAACTTGTTGGTAGGAAGTAACAACCTCTCCGCTAGCATTTGTTTCTGGTTTAAAACATCCTCCTCCTACAAGCACTGTTGAACCATTTAAAATCCAAAAATAAAGTCTATATCTACTTGTTATTTTACCTCTTCCCTCTTCGTATTTTTCAGGCAATGCATATAGCCCATCTCTTCCCGCAGACGCCTCTTTCCTTCCTAGTATCCCATATTTTGTCATGTTTATTAGTTGTGATTTTAAAATCTGAGCATCTGTTTTTGATTGTCCAAATACTTGGTTCAGAAAATCATTCGTTGGGGTTGATAAAATATTGCCATTGGCATCACAAATTTCATAACTATACACGGATAGTGCTTCATTACTTGAAATATACTTACCAATCTTCACAAACATAAATTACACATATATGTAAAACGTGAAATTAGTAAAATTGGTTACACTGACCATATATTTTATGATTTATTTAACTTATTAAAAAAAAATGTACCTAACATATCCTACACTTCATACCTAAAATTCCCTATATTCGAGAGACGGCAGGAAAGCGCAGTCTAGAACCATTGGGCACAATTAAAATGAGCGATTATTTAGATATATCAACAGCACTGCATACGAATTCCTTAACATTGTTTATAGGGACTGGATTTAGTAAATATTTAACCAACGGAAAAGCGCCAAGTTGGTTAGAATTATTGGTAGAAGCGACGAAAGAAATTGATAAAGGTGATGCTTTACTTAATCAATTATTCAATTCTGATTCAACTGGAAAGATAACAGAAAGCAAATATGATTTGACTATATGTGCTCAGATTTTGGAAAATGAATACAAACGTAAAAGGAGAGATATTAAAAATCAAATCACCTCTATTATAACTAGTTCAATTAACGATTCTACGATTGACAAAGAGAAACTAGAAACGCTTCAAAGTTTTTTCACCAAACACCCGAATATAAATGTAATTACCACAAATTATGATACGATTTTCTCCGAATATGTAATGCCTTTAACAAGCAGAGTTATCATCGAGGGAAGCACTATTCCTAGAATTAATTCTGGTCAAAACATATATCATATTCACGGTTGTATAATTAGACCAGAGAGCATTGTACTTACTATAAATGATTACTACGATTTTCAAAATACCAACAATTATTTTTCTCGTAAGTTCTTCACATTATTACAGGAAAGCACTGTAGCTGTTCTCGGTTATTCATTAGGTGATTTTAATCTCAATTCTGTGTTAAATGAAGTCAAAAATTCAAAGAAAGAATCATTTAGGAGAACAGATATTTATTACATATCAAGGGACAATGTTTCAGAATTAATGGATCGTTTTTACAGCATTACTTATGATATAAAATCCATAGCAAATACTGAAATAAATGACTTTTTTGAAAATATAGAAAGACAATACGAAACAGCAGAACAGCTAATTGATTCTGTTGAGAATTTAAAGGATGTCATGAATGGAGACAAAGTATACATTGATGACTTCTTAAAACTGCGAATCTCATTGACTAAAATTCTAGTTCAAGCTGGGAGCATGGGAATTGAAAGTACCGATGACACGTTCATTTCAACCTTATTCGATATTCTTGAAAGAAAAAAACAATTAACTACTGTCTCGGGAGCATGGATACAATACGAACATTTGGCTGATTGGTTAGTTGAAATTGCTAGTATTATAATTATCAAAGGCACTAAGTATGAAGAGAAGTTTTGTGAAATGGTATCATATTCCCTAAAAAGGTCAAGTCGAAAACTCTACAAAGGATATTCATGGCATGCTTGGAGTACCTGGCGAAATAGATGGCATGAAATGAAAATTGAAAATCAAATAATGCTGCAAGATTTGATAGAGAATACTAAATGGGATTCTGATTTGGAAATCCCTGCAATTATAGAATAAGTGCCTAACAGTACCTAAGTCACATTAAATGTTGGCTTATCCGCAAACCGTTGGGCTTAATTAAACTTGGATATGAATAGAATAACTTTATTTGGAATATTACTAGTGACACTGTCATCATTCATAATCCCTGAAAGCAAGATTACAAATGACTCAGCCATCATAGAAGTAGAAGTCATATTAAAACACGAATTAGACACAATCAATCTCCCACCATACTGCGGAACTTTGATGACCCAACAGACTTTTATTTATGAAGTTGTTGAGTTAAAAAAAGGTGAATACTTCGCAGATACGATTGCGATTCATCATACTTGTATTAGAGAATTAGTAGAAAACAAATTCTTGGAAAATGAAAAGGTATACTCGTACAAATTGAGAAAGAGATTCGGAATAAGAGAATTTAAGGTCGGCCAAAGGAGTGAAACCGTTTTTATGAACGACTACGAAATTTTAGAATAAACAAAACAAATGACCAACAAAACAGAAATACCCATAAATAAAAGCAAGACCGCTTTATTATTAATCCTGCCACTTTTGGCTCTGATTTTTGGGCCGCTGATTTATTTTTCACCAGAAACCTTCTTTTCAGAATCCCCAGACGATCTAGAAAAAACAAGACTTTCTGCAATGGTTGTAGGAATTGCGGGACTTATTCTGACCATAATGATTGTTAGGAAATGGCTCAGCCAAAAAACAGGATTAACCATCGATGCGTCCGGTATCACAGATATTTCAAACGCCTCTTACACCGGTCTGATCGAATGGACGGACATCACCAGCATTGAAGGCAAAAAGGTGGGTCCGATTAAGCTCATCATTCTACATACCAATCAGCCTGAAAAATACATCAACAAGGCTAAAAAAATGGCCATTCGCCAAATGAAAAAAAATCTTCAATTCTATAATTCCCCATTACTGATCGTTTCAAGCCGATTGAAGATGAATTATGATGACTTATTAGAATTGATTCGGACTGAATTTGAAAAATCGAAAGGACAGTCTAATCAGAGTTAAAAAAATAGAAAACGTAAAATTCAGGCTCAAAATTAAAATCGCAAAATCTCACCTCACCAAATGATCCAAAATAGACTCCACAAATACATTTTTCTAGTAGTATGTTGTCTGATAACACCCTTACTGCTTGCGATGATCATCATTATTTTCACTGGAGATCGAATAATGGGACTGCAATACTTCCTAATCCCATCTATTCTGCTTATTCATCTGCTTTTTTCTTTCACGCAATTAAAAGCAGGCATTTGGAAAAAGGTAGTTTTTGCATTTATAGCCTCAGTTCTAGCAAGTGGATTTTGCTTTGTCCCGCTTTATTTTAACATTCAATTAAATCTTGACATGTATGGATTTTGGGATTTAGTAGTCTTCTTTTGTCTTGGATCCATAGGAGCATGGGAACTCCTCTACCAGCTAAACAAAAAGATCTTTTAAACGAGCAATTCTGTTAAAAATCCCTAACTCTTCACTCGAAGCTCGGCACTCGGCACTCACTTTGGTTTCATCTTTGTATATTTAATTCATAAATCAAGCTTATGAAACTAATATTCACACTCCTATTTTCTTCCGTAATGACTTTGTCTTGCGGATCAACAAAAGGAACTTCGAAAACGGATAATTCAGCCAATAATTCCAATACGGCTGGAGCAGGGAACTCAAAAAACATTAAGATGACTACAAAGAAGATTCTCTTCTGGTTCGCATCGAATTAGGTGCTTGTTTTGGAAGGTGTCCGGTTGAAAAATTCTCGATTTTCGCCAATGGTACTTTCGTTTATGAAGGCATTAATAATGTAGATAAAATGGGTGATTTCACAGGGACCATCAAGTCTTCTGAAGTAGATGAAATATATACCCTAATGTCCAATATGAAAATCGATGAATATCCCGAAAAGTTTGGTTACGGTGTTTCAGACATCTCCACAAAAGCCATCATTTTCAATTATAAAGGTAAGCGCAAAAAGATTCTTTTCAAGCAATACGGTGAGTATGCAGAACTAAAAGGATTTCTTACACGTGTAAGAGGCATCATGGCAGACGGAAAATACAACCGAAAATCAAAAGAATAATGATTCGATCCATTCCATTTCTGGTATTCAGTCTACTCTTTCTCTCTACCTGTAGTAATCAAAAAACAGAGGTCAAAGAGGAAGTTAAAAAGCATGAGAACAAAGCATCGATTGACTCCCTGCTTGTCAAACGACTTCAAGATCATGTAAAGGTTTTATGTTCAACCAGCAAACCGAGAAACCACGAGAATATTGAGATTTTGGATTCGGTGGCTTTATATATTCACAATCAATTCTCCGAATATTGCGACACCGTTTATTATCAAACTTTTGAAATCAATGGCAAAACTTATCGCAATGTCATTGGGGTAATTGATCCATCAAAAGCCGACCGTAAAAACCAAGAATTGATTGTTGTTGGAGCGCACTACGACATTTGTGGAACAACTCCTGGAGCGGACGATAATGCGAGTGGAATTGCAGGTTTAATTGAGTCGGGAAGACTTTTTGCTCAGCGTAAACGTGTCAACCGAATCGAATTGGTGGCCTTTACTTTGGAAGAACCACCCTATTTCAGAACCGACAATATGGGCTCTTACCATTATGCTTCCAAACTGAAAAAAGAAAAAGCGAATCTGAGTTATATGGTTTGT
>JAUICI010000283.1 GCA_030427935.1 Bacteroidia bacterium
GTTTCACCAGTCGCTTCTCAAGTTCATTCCTAGTGCTTCATTGAAGCTGGAATGATAGGTCGCTTATTGAGCAAATCCGCTCTCGTTGTCGCTCCGTTTCAATTTTCCAAACTATCAATTCAGATCAAACAGACCACTAGGTTTTTCTGTAACACTTCAGCCATCTGAAGTGATTGGCACTTCGTAGCACTCTCTCCCAGAAAGAACTCACCCACGGAGAAAGAAGTCGAGAATCTGTTGGCCTCAAAATAAACAGGAATTCAAATTCGTCGAATTCGCGCATATGTTTTGGGAAAAGAGATCGTACGCAAGGAAATTAATCGGTCTGCACTTGGTTTTGAATTAGATATTTATCTCTTTCAAAAGGGTGTATACGTTTATTATTTGAAGGGAAAAGATAGCTTAGTGGTGAGTGGTAAATTTTTCAAAAACTGATCAAGAATTTAGGTATGAAATATTTTATTTATGTTTTTGGTGTACTCGTTTTTTGTTTTAATTTGAGTGTGTTGGCTCAACCTGGAAGATTAGACAGCACATTTGGGTCTGATGGAATATTTAAGAAAGATCTACTAAACGTTACAGCTATAATCCCCCAGCAGAATGGAGAGATTATTTGCTTTGGGCAAAATGAACCAACTGGTATTTCTGTCCTACGTTGTGCTGCTAATGCTAGCATATTGAGCCAGTACAACTATGAATTTGGCCTTAATGCTTTTGTCGAAATCACAGATGCGGTCTCATTGAATGATGGGAGTATTGTAGGAATAGGAGTGTATGATTTTAAAGGTAGTTTCTTCAAATTTCATGCGAATGGATCAATTGACACCTCTTTTGGAACAAATGGTTTTCTCATGATTCCATTTGCCAATGAATTTCAGAGAATAATCCTTCAAAAAAATGGAAAAATGGTCATTTGGGGAAAGGATGAGCAAAGCCATATTTTGTTTCGTTTTGATTCAAATTTCCAATTGGATAGTAGTTTTGGGACCAATGGGATTCTAAAAATAACAGTACCAAATGGCTTTTTCTACTTCAGCAAGTTAGCTATTCAAAAGGATGATAAAATTGTACATGCTACAGTTAATTATAATGACTTAACGATAAGAAGATATACAACATCGGGGGCCTTGGATAATCAATTTGCTATATCAGGGGCTTTCAATTTGAATTTTAATCATAGAGTATATCGTGCTCAACCTATCATTTTGGCTTCTGGTAAGATTTGTGTATTGGTTCAGGATTCACTGTATGCAAGTTTGTTAAAATTGAACCCAGATGGCGTCCTTGATTCGACTTTTGGAACAAATGGAATGTTGAGAATAAGCATACCTGGAAAAGGGTTTTATTTAACGGATTTGGCACAGCAAGTAGATGGCAAAATACTTATTGCAGGAAATATTGGCGAAGTTGGAAAATTGACATCTTGCTTCTGGCTTCAACGACGTTTTGAAGATGGTAGTCTAGATTTTAGTTTTGGAGATAGTTCGGTGACCCAGACCCCATTTTCCTATAAATATGTCGGAATGCAAAAAATGGTCCTTCAAAAAAATGGGGATATACTTTTGGGAGGCGACTCTGACTTCGATTCTCCAGTTTCTATACCTGGTTATTATTTCATGATGACCAGGTATTTGTTGGATTTAAACTTAGGCATAATAGATTTTTCCAAAGAAAGTTTTCCCTTACAAATCTATCCAAACCCTATCCAATCATCTTCCACCCTTTCCTTTTCCCTTCAACATGCTGAAAACTTATCCATTGATCTTTTCAATCTTCAAGGACAAAAAATAAAATCTTTTATTAATCAACAGTATTTTACTCAAGGAGAACATAAGATTGATTTACTCTTCAATGATATGCATAAGCCAGGTTATTATCTGCTAAGGATTAACAATGGAGAACAGGTAATTACTATTAAGGTTTTGAGACAATAGAAGTAGATAAATCATATACACCACTCCGGCCGCCTTTTTAAGCGTTGCCTGGTGCAAATGTCCCTGAAAATGGGCCTTGCACATATCAATCGCCTGAAGGAGTGATTCACAGTCTATCTTTTCGGGGTTGAGATTGAGGTCGATCATAAGTTTGGCCGGAAATTCTGCAAGCTGTGTAGCAAATCCGGCACCTGGCGTCAACTAAGAAGGTTGCTTTACCAGATCGTTAATGGGTACACTTTTCATGGCAGGTGACAATCCGACCAAAAACGTGTCTCTGGAATTTATAGTAAAGTTCGTCGTGCACAAATATTGCTACAGGCGGATGTAGAAGGTGCTTGTTGGACAGATACTCAAATCGCGAGTGCCTATCGCTGCCGCATACGAACAGTAG
>JAUICI010000117.1 GCA_030427935.1 Bacteroidia bacterium
TACTTTCTTCTTCAACCTGACTCCGAGCAAACAAAAAGAAGGGCATTTGCAAAACCGCAACCCCGCAAGTGTATTTATTTACTTTTTTATCTTCTTTATAATCAACATAAAATCCATGTTGCGAAATTCTGTTGTAGACTGGATCATCTTTTGCTAATTCTTTTCGATCCAAATCATCAAAAACGAAAGTTGATAAGAGGTAATCGTAATACCCCATTCCGTCCGCTTTGATTCTCTGATCTGGCGTTTTCCAATAATTATTGATCAAGAGTATATAAACAAAGATCACTAGGATTTCACCTATTCCAAATCGATATGCCTGATTGAATACCTTTCGCATAATTTATGGGCGAAAGTAAGAAAAATAAAAAAATGTGAATTCTGTTGTTTATTCCTCGTTTGATCTTCGGAAAAAATAGATAATCTTAGGCTTTTCTATTTGAGGCTTGGGCTTCCGTTCTTCCTCTGGCAACCAATACTCTTCTTCGGGCTCGATTCCGAGTTCTTCTTCAATCTCATAATGGTATTTTCTTTCAACAGGACCTTTTTTTCGATAAAGGAAAGCTAAGAACATGCCTGACAAAAATCCTCCCAAATGACCTTCCCATGAAATACCTTCCTTGATGGGGAAAATTCCCCAGATCAGACTACCGTACAAAAAGACCATTCCCAATGAAAGTCGAATCAGTACATTGTTTTTGCGGATGAATCCACTTAACAGAAGAAAGAATGTTACCGAGTAGATAACTCCACTCATTCCGATGTGGTTCGATCCGGATTCACCAATAAACCAAGTAATTCCACCACTTAACAACCAAGAAAAAAGCAGTACCCGAACAGTGACTTCCTTGTAGAAATAATAAAGCAAATAAGACACTACACCCATTCCAATGGAATTATTGATAATATGCCAAATATCCTTTGTACTGTGAAGCAAAGGAGAAAATAGGATGCCCGTCAACCCTTTGATTTCTTGTGGATGCACACCGTATCTGGTAACTTCAGGAATGGGTCCAATTTGGATGAAATAACCTATCCACATCGCTCCCAAAATGATAAATGCAAAAAGTATAGCTGGGAAATGATTTTTGTATAATTGATCGTTAAACATGATGTCCTTTAATCGTCAATTTTCATTCCGAATGTAATTAACTGACTTTCTGTCAGAATTTAAACCAATAACCTTGTACCCCCCTTTTTGAAAAACTGATCGCAGGGAAAGGTATTTTGATAATAGAAATGGTCTTAAACAGCGATCGGAGAAAATGAGATTTCACTTTTATTTTTGTCAAATCAATATCCAGACTTAAATAAAATTCACTGTAGGCATTGAAATGTAAAGTTTGATTTCCATTTTGAACCTCATAATAGCGTGTGTCGGATTTCAGCATCTCGTTTATACTGTAACCTACTGCCACATTTAACCATTTTGGAAACTTCGAATCTTCGGGCAAAAAAGAATGAATATTAAATGAAAGCCAATAGGTTTGACCATTATAATCTTTAAAAATTCGAGTCGCCCAATTTTCTCCCAAAATTTCAGGTCGATATTGGGCATATTGAGTTGGCCAATAACTCCATTTCAGCTTAATTCTTTGTTCATTCCAAAGATATTCTTGTCCCATGTACAAAGCCGATCCCAGAGCATTGGCTCCTAGATCACACCAGGAACATCCGTAATCCTTTGAGAATCCATCGAAAATCTCGAAAGTAGAAACAAATAGAAAGCCATAGAGTCCACCGAACCCAATTGCTTTCTTCCTTTCCACCCCACTCCATTTCAACATGGAATGTCCGATCATGCTGAGATAATAAGTCGATGTGGCATGACCCATCTTGTCCATCCCCAACCAATCACCGCAATCATTAAAAGTTCGAAATTTGTTCGTGAGGTTATTTTGATACCAAACAAAACCTAATCCAGTTACAGCGCCACCATAGACTAATGGCATCCCAATACCGGTTCCTATGATTCTTTTTTTGTTTAATGAATCTGCATTCTTGAAAAATGGAAGTTTTTCTTCCTTTTGAGCCGATGCATTCCAGCTAAAGATCAACAGCACAATAAGAAGAAAATATTTTCTCAAACTATTCCATTTTATTCGCTTCAATAGTGAATTCTATCTCCACGCCTTTGTCGACTTCAGAGGATTCTGGAATTCCAAACTCGGTCATGTCCAAGCCCAAAGAACCTGAAACAATAATGAATTCTTTCCCATTATTCTCTCCTTTTCCGTCGAATACAAATTTAACAGGAATCTTTTTAGAAATACCTTTCATTTTAAGTTCTCCTTCCGTTACATAAGTATTCCCTTCAACTCTAAACCCTTTGGCTTCGAAGCTGACTTCAGGGAATTTCGCAACATCCATCCAGTCGGCCCCTCCTTTAAGTTCCTTATCTCTGGTTTTATTATAGGTACTAAAACTTTCCGCATCAAAATTCATTTCAACCGAGCAATCTTCTAGTTTTTCAGCAATCTTTACCTTACCCGTAAATTTCTTGAAAGTACCAGAAGTTGTATTCCCGTGAGATACTACTTTAAATTTCAATTTGGAGTTATCTAAGAATACTTCATATTCACCAACAGCTTGGGTAATATCAATCATTTCAGATTCAACTTTTTCCCCTTTTTCATTTGTGACCTCGAGTTTCTTTTGATTCTTTTCAATTTTATCTGCATTTGAACCTTTATGTGCATCTGGGTCTGTAACCTCAAAACCAGGGGTGAATAATAAAACAGCGCTTAAGGCTAAGATTCCATTCTGAATTGAAAAATTATAGCCTTTATGCTTAAAACCAAAAATAAAAAATGCTATTCCTAGAAGTAATCCCACATAAGTGATAAGTCCTCCTAGATTTTCTTTTATTTCATACAAATAACCTAAGCCATATACCATACCCAAAACAATCCCCGTAAAAAGTATTACCATGGCCTTGTTGGATTGAGCTATCAATGTTGAGAGAGATCCTAAAACCAGTAAAAATCCTCCAATAAATGCTCCCCAAAGAAATTCGCTTTTACTCACCATGAATTCTAAGCCAAAACCATTCATCATGACATAGCCAATTCCTAAAATTGAAGAAATGGATATGACTGCCATTTGCAATAAATCTTCATTCTCATCATTCGAAAGAACGATCATGGTTGGAAGGAAAATACTTGCAAAAAGTGTCACACCATACCATCCTGTTACAAAGACACCAAGATAAATGCTCAACGCAATAATCATGTAAATTACTCCCTTGTAAAGAATTGATCTGGAGTCTTCCGGCTTAAGCTGAAAGATTTTGTTTAAGAAGGGAAGCTTAATAAATACGACGGCTACAAACATTACATTCAAAAACACACTTAAAAGCAGCTTTGGGCCATTAAAAATAGTATCCCCAGAGTGATAATTTCCCGAGAAAGCAAAGGTGATTCCTGCTGCAATTCCAAATAAAATTGTTAGAGCAATTAACTGCATTCTACTTCCTCTATCCTTTAAGTATTGCCGATAGGATAAAGCAATGAATGTACCTATGGTCAAAATCAAAATTGGAGCATTTGCTACAATCGAGGGAACCTCTCCATCATCTAGGGTAACCGCATTTCCATATACTTTACCTAAAGCTGCCAAAACCAATACCAAAGGCAACCAGTTAAGAAATGATTTCTGAAAAAAGATACCGTTTACTAAAATGACCAATAAGGCAGTAAGGGGTAAGTATATTTGAATTAAATCTTGCATCGCTTTTTACGTTATTTGTTTAAACAATTAAATTCAAAAGTAGCAAAATTGTTTTCATTTTGCCCTAATTTTTTCAGAATAAATTACAATTAAGGACTTAGAAAGCCAAAAAAAAGAGAGCCAAAGCTCTCTTTCTATATTTCTGAATGTGAACCTATTAGTTTCTGTACATCACCGCTTTTACCGCATTCACTACCCTACGTGGTGTAGGTAGAGCCTCTGCGATAAGTGCTTTCGAGAAGGCGAAAGGTGTATCCGATTGCATCACTCTGTGAACTGGTGCATCTAAATAATCAAATCCATATCTTTGGATCCAATAACCTAATTCTGATGCGATCGATGCAATTGGCCATGATTCTTCAACAATCACACATCTATTCGTCTTCTTGATTGAAGCAATCACAGTATCATAATCGATTGGTCTAACTGTTCTCAAATCGATAACCTCAACTGAAATTCCTTCTTTTTGAAGCGCATCTACTGCTTCGTTTACAACTTTGATGATTTTCCCGAAAGTAACAATTGTAACATCTGTACCTTCTCTAGTTACATTTGCTTTACCAATTGGAACTAAGTATTCTCCTTCAGGAATTTCACCTTTATCCCCGTACATTTTCTCAGACTCTAAGAAAACAATCGGGTCATCATCTCGAATCGCCGACTTTAATAAGCCTTTGGCATCATAAGGATTCGAAGGTGTAATTACTTTCAGGCCTGGGTAATGTGCGTACAAGGCTTCAAATGATTGAGAGTGTGTTGCAGCTAATTGTCCGGCTTGACCATTTCCACCTCTAAATACGATTGGACATCCATACTGACCACCAGACATTTGCAACATCTTTGCGGCAGAATTGATAATCTGATCAGTTGCCAATAAAGCAAAATTCCATGTCATAAACTCTACGATTGGTCTCAAACCATTCATAGCAGCTCCCACTCCAATTCCGGCAAAACCTAATTCTGCGATTGGAGTATCAATGACTCTTTTTGCTCCAAACTCATCAAGCATTCCTTGAGACACTTTATAAGCACCATTGTATTCAGCAACTTCTTCTCCCATCAAAAAGACATTCTCGTCTCTTCTCATTTCCTCAGACATTGCTTCACAAAGCGCTTCTCTAAACTGAACTTCTCTCATTTTATTTCAATTTTTTTTCGATTATTCTCTAACCGAGATGGGCAAAACTACAAAAAAATATTTAGGTTCTGAACTGTATTTTGGCCCTCCATTCAATCAGCCTAAAAATTAGATATAACAAGCCGTGGGCATAGGAATCAGAAAGCTATGCATTCCGAGTGAATTTATGAAGCTTTTCGGTAGGGCAAAATCCTCATAGATTTCGGCCTAAAATCCCTTTTAAAAAGCAGATTTTTATTATCTTCGCCTCCTCATTCTTTGAATGATATCTTTAAAAACAAAACAATTATATCAATATGAAAATATTAGTTTGTATCAGTAAATCTCCGGACACAACTTCCAAGATTGCCTTTACAGATGGGAATACGAAGTTTGATGAAAACGGAGTGCAATACATCGTGAATCCTTACGACGAGTGGTATGCTTTAGTGAGAGGTTTGGAATTGAAAGAAGCTCATGGTGGTACAGTTACAACAATTACAGTTGGAACTGCTGCTGATGATCCAACTATCAGAAAAGCACTTGCAATTGGAGCTGATGATGCTGTTAGAATCGACGCAGAAGCTAAAGATGCTTATTTCGTTGCCAAGCAAATTTCAGAGTATGCCAAAGATCAAGGTTATGATTTGATTCTTACGGGTAAAGAAACAATTGACTACAATGGTTCTCAGGTAGGTGGAATGGTTGCAGCTGATTTGGATCTTCCATTTCTTTCCTTAGCATCAAAACTAGATGTTGATGGTTCTTCTGCAACTTTGGAGTTGGATATTACAGGTGGAACGAAAGTGGTTAAAGCGGACCTTCCAGCAGTTGTTTCTTGTGCAAAAGGAATGGCAGAGCAAAGAATTCCAAACATGAGAGGTATCATGGCAGCAAGAACGAAGCCATTAAACGTAGTTGCTCCTGCAGGAGTTGAAGAATTGACTTCTTTCACTTCTTATTCGATGCCAGATGCAAAAAGTGAGTGCAAATACGTTGATCCAGACAATATGGATGAATTAGTTCAATTATTACATAACGAAGCGAAAGCTATTTAATCGATTTCAATTATGTCAGTATTAGTATATGTAGAAACCGCAAACGGTAAAATTGCCAAAAACGGATTTGAAGCTGTTTTTTATGGTAAAAAAGTAGCAGACAAATTTGGAGGAGATGTTGTAGCTGTAACTTCAGGGTCGGCTGATGATTCTGATCTAGCTTCATTGGGTAACTTCGGTGCTTCCAAAGTTTTAGTGAATAAAGGACTTTCAGATGCAGATGATTCGCAAACGAGTAAATTGGTACTTGCTGCTGCAGAATCAACTGGAGCATCGATTATTATTTTCTCTCATGATTTAACAGGAAAAGCAGTTGCTCCAAGAATTTCTTCTGCATTGAAAGCAGGAATGGTATCAGGTGCTATTGACGTGCCTTCTGATGAGAATGGATTTACTTGTAAAGTGAATGTATTTTCAGGAAAAGCATTCGGACATGTCAATGTAAAAACAGATAAAAAAGTAATTTCTTTATTACCGAATTCCTTCAAACCAGAGGAAGGTGGATCACCTGCGGCAGTTGAAGCTTTCGATTGCGATTGTGGTTCAGCAAAAGTAACGGTTGTTGAAACGAAAACACAAGATGGAGAAATTCCATTACCAGAGGCAGAATTGGTTGTTTCCGCAGGTAGAGGTTTAAAAGGACCTGAAAACTGGGGAATGGTTGAGGATCTTGCTAAAGAATTAGGTGCAGCAACAGCTTGTTCTAGACCGGTAGCAGATATCGGATGGAGACCTCATCATGAGCATGTTGGTCAGACTGGAGTTGCCATTCGACCAAATTTGTATATCGCAATTGGAATTTCTGGAGCCATTCAACATTTAGCTGGAGTAAACGGTTCTAAAGTAATCGTTGTTGTCAACACAGATGCTGAGGCACCTTTCTTCAAAGCTGCTGATTACGGAATCGTTGGAGATGCCTTTGAAGTTGTTCCAAAATTAGTTGAAGCGGTTAAGAAATTCAAAGCTTCGAATAATTAATCATATTTAGTATATTCGCGTGAAATCCTCTCGATTTAGGGGGGATTTCACTATTTGTATAGTAGCTGAATGGAGAAGATTAAGTTAGAAATAGTAGGTTTATCCTACAGTCAAACTCAAAGTGGGGCCTATGCCTTGGTTCTTGGAGAAGCAGGAGGAAAACGCAGACTACCAATCATCATAGGCGGATTCGAAGCACAAGCAATTGCAATTGAGCTTGAAAAAATGACCCCTACAAGACCTTTAACTCACGATCTATTCAAAAACTTTGCAGAATCATTCGAAATCAATATTGAAGAAGTTGTCATCTACAATTTGGTAGAAGGCATATTCTATTCAAAATTGATTTGTAAACATAATGGCGAGATTATTGAAATTGATGCCAGAACTTCAGACGCCATTGCATTAGCTGTTCGATTCAATTGCACCATTTACACATTTGAAAATATTCTTAGTTCTGCTGGAATCTTGTTAGACGAAGAAGGAGAGTTTCCTGAAACTGAAGTAGAAGAACCTGCAGTAGCACCCATAAAAGATGAAGATACCTACACGGCATATTCAGACGAGGACCTTGAATTAAAACTCCAAGAAGCCATCGACAACGAAGACTATGAGGGTGCGTCAAAAATAAGAGATGAACTCAATCGCAGAAATAAAGAATAAGCTCTATTTGCTCCTGTTCTTTCTGCCACTACTCATTTCAAACCCGATTCAAGCAGAAGAAAATTTCACTGACATTCGGTGGGAATCGGGAGAAAGTAAAATCATATTTTTAGCGAAAGACTCTACTTTTCAGCAAGAAAATTTTCTAGACATTCCTGCGGCTTCTGGTAAGTTTCTGCTAGAAGGAGATAAACTTACGCTGCAATCATTTAATGAAGAGGTTTTTGTAATTCTACAAATCGAACCAAAAAACAATAAACTTACGTTCACAAAAGGAAGTGAAAGCTTTACATTTAAGCCAGAACAGCCCTATCAATCCCAATTTTCAATTGCATCCATCTTAAGAGGAATACTCGGAATGGCCGCACTTTTATTAGTAGGTTTCCTTGTTAGCGCAAAACGAAGGTCCATTAATTGGGTTCAAATTGGGAAAGCCGTTGGACTGCAAATCATATTGGCGATTCTGATTCTACAGGTTCCTTTTGTCGAAACCTTTTTCGATTTCATCGCGGAAAAATTTGTCAAATTGGTCAATTTCTCAAAAGAAGGTGGAAACTTCATTTTTGCCTCTTTGGTAACTGGTAAAATTGAGTCGCCATTAATCAATTTCTTGGTCATGGTGGTCCCAACCATCATCTTCTTTTCGGCTTTAACCAGTTTGCTTTATTTTTGGGGAATCCTTCAATTATTGGTTAAAGCATTTGCTTGGATCATGAAGAAGACTCTACAATTATCAGGTGCCGAATCCATGGCCGCTGCTGGGAATATCTTTTTGGGTCAGACTGAAGCCCCTCTGCTAGTAAAACCCTATCTAGACAAAATGACCAAATCTGAATTGTTTTGTTTGATGGTGGGTGGAATGGCCACAATTGCTGGAGGAGTTTTAGCTGCCTACATGAACTATCTTGGAGGAGGAGACAAAAACCAGGAACTGTTCTTCGCAAAACACTTATTAACAGCTTCGATTATCTCGGCTCCAGCAGCCATTTTATTCGCCAAGTTGATGCTTCCTGAAACGGAAAAAATTGATAAGAAATTAGTGATCACAAAAGATAAAATCGGTTCAAATGCATTAGAATCCATCGCAATTGGAACAACAGATGGTTTAAAATTAGCCGCAAACGTGGTAGCGATGCTCATCGTATTTGTTTCGCTCATGGCCTTAGCAAATTACATTTTAGGAGGTGTTGGAAGATATACAGGTCTGAACGACATCATTGCAGAACACACGGTTTATCCAGGATTGAGTTTTCAGTTTATCATTGGCTATACACTTTCACCTCTCGCCTGGTTAATGGGTGTCCCCAATGGAGACGTGTTTTATGTAGCCCAACTCTTGGGCGAAAAAACCATCATGAACGAATTCATGGCTTATAAATCTTTAGGTCAAATCAAACATGAAATGACTCCAAAGGGCGTCATCATGGCCACCTACGTCCTCTGCGGATTCGCCAATTTCGCCAGTATCGGAATCCAAATCGGTGGAATCGGAGCATTAGTACCCAAACGAAGAGGCGAATTAGCTAAACTCGGCTTCCAAGCGCTTATTGGTGGAACACTCGCCTGTTTGATGACAGCTGTGATTGTGGGGATGTTTTATTAGATGTTTGGATATTTGGACTGCTGGATGTTTGGACTTTTATTGTAGCCAAATTGAAGAATTAAAATGTATTTCTCTGATTGGGATTTTGGCTTCTCCTACAATATCTTCTTACGGTCCCTGAGCTATCATGTAGCGTATCGGAATGATTAGTCGAAGGGTTGGATTTTTAGACTACTGGATTTTTGGACTTTTACTGTAGCCAAATTGAAGAATTAAAATGTATTTCTCTGATTGGGATTTTGGCTTCTCTTACAATATCTTCTTACGGTCCCTGACCGCGTGTCGCCTTAGCTTTCTCCGACGGCCGTAGCCTTTGGCGAAGGAACTTAGCGGTGGAACAGCTATCATGTAGCGTAGCGGAATGATTAGTCGAAGGGTTGGACCAGTTTAGTTGGTAGAGTAGGATATTATTTGATTGCCTGATATTGAATCCATTTTGTACTTTCTGTGTTTTGTCATCCAGTACATTCCTTCCATGGGAAACTTCAAGGTGTCCATCACGGACTCGCAGTCCTTTTCCAACATCGGAAAGGTTCCTGGTATATTATTATAAAGGTCCAGATTACCCGTATAGATGATTACATAATCATTTTCTTTTTTCCAAAGTCCAAACCCTTCATTTTCTGGAGCCTTTGCACATCCCCAGCAATAATAATCGCTCCATCCTCTATGGCTGAGTATTGTCTTTGTGTAATAGAGGTATTCAAATCGGTGCAATTCCTTTTTTTCTCTGAAATTATACAAAAGCATTTGCATGAACTGTTGATCTTCCTTATTCAAAGGATTCGTAATCGTATCAAAATAATCTGGCATTTTCATAGTATCATTATTTATACGTCCGGTGTTCCACTTCAAAAAATTATATTGAAATTTTAAATCTTCAATCGTGTATTCTTTGCCTTCTTGGTAATCATAATATTTGCGGTTGTCATATAGTTTTCGCTTCATTCTTGGATATATACCATATAAATCATATTCGAACATGCTTCTGTAATGCATCCGATCCATCATTCGTTCAAACCATTTTTCTAGTTTGAGCATTTTCTTATTCTGACCTATTTTTTGAAGGATTTTATGCCCTACATTTTGAATGGAATAGTAGTCTCTAAAATCAAATCGATCTACATATTTGACTTCAACTACTGAAATTTGCTCGTCTATTTCAATCTTTATTGAATCTACTTTTTCATGAAAAGAACTATCCAATAATTCTCCATTCAAATTGTACCTGTAAACCATGATATTCTCACTCTGCTTCATTAAACCAGCATGCAGAATTCTCAGTGAGTCTACTTTCATTGGAAACTTTAATATCATTCCGGTATTTAACTTATTCTGATACCAAGTCCTTCCGCAATCCGACTTTTTATCCCAAGCGAAATCATGTACAGACATCAATAATCTTAGGAGAGCTTTCTCATCAGTATGAAATTTCAAACTAGAATGTAAAACTTCATTGATTTCAGCTTTTAAGTTGACCAATTTGAAATAAGAAGTAAAAGGAATTTTTTCTGAAAGCAGTGTGTCTATAATTGTTGAAGCCTTAATCAAATTATTCTTGACTAATGGAACCTCAGAAGCTCTTAAACTGCGTGAGAGTAATCCAAACTCATAATAAAATCTTGCCAAGCTCTTCATGTAAATTCTAGAATAAGGATTTGGGCTGATACTATCACTCTTCTCGCTTCGATCTTGCAAATTGTAGTAGCAATGTGTTTCTGCTTCAACAAAATCGATTAAAAAAATGGTAAATAAGGAAAACCTACCTTCTCGCTCAAATCCATAGTTATTCACCTTAGAATCCTCCTGAATCTCTTTCTTACAAGAAAATAATGCAAGCACCACCAACGGAATAAATAACCACTTTTTCATAAGGAAATATTTGTTGAAAATTGAAGAAGATTTTCTCTGTAAATGGTATCCACAGGTTTCATGCTACCATCCAACCTTCTAAAATACCCAGGTATAGGAAATGGAATGGAGTCAAAACTTTGTTTCCAATTTGAAGCCGCGTAATTCTTTGTTCCATGTATATGTTGAAATACCAGTAAAGCTGATGTATAATACAAAATCTCTTCATCTGAAATTCTTTTATAAACCCCAACCCTATCAGTGCTTGAAGGTCCCCACCAATTTGTACAAAAAGTATTGTAAACCCAAAATTGATACATGGCAGTATTCAGAAGGATGAAATAGGAATAGTCATTAAATAAAGCGGCTTCTTTTTCAAACTTTAAAATATAGTCTCGAAAGTTTACATGATCATTTGGTATTACTTGCTTTGGGCCAAATAAGTCCTTGCCATAATTTTTATTGTGGGTTCGTATCTGATAAATCCGATTAATCGTTTTCTTTAAATCATCAATACTATAGTTCGAACCTGCTTCAAACCTAATTGAATCGCGAATTTCGTATAGTTGATCAAAATTCAAGTACCTATATCCTCGGGTTCCACTCAGAGCTTCATCGATCTGGTTTTCCATCCATTTATCTAAGTCCAATTCCCAGTATTTCTGATTTCGAATTTGAACCAAAACCTTGTCAGAAATATCATCCAATTTGATATAATCATGGAAATTATTGGAGTTTGTATAAATGATCTCGCATAAAGCATAATTTTCAGAAATTGAAAGTTTGATAGAATCAACTTCGTCAAATTCCTCAGAGAGCAATAACTTTCCCGTCCGATCATAATAATTGATCTCTAAATCCATATCCATTAAAGTGAGAGAAGAATGGTAAAAACAAACGGAATCAGGATACGGATGGCCTTTCAAAACCATTCCCGTATTGG
>JAUICI010000118.1 GCA_030427935.1 Bacteroidia bacterium
TTGATGCCTGACGGAGTGTATGTTTGGAAAATAACTACGAAGAGACTTCGAGATGATAGTAAAGTTGAAAGATATGGACACTTAACTATCATGAGATAGAAATTCACGAAAAGAATATAAAAGAAAAAGGGCACTAGTTTTAGTGCCCTTTTTTATTGATTGAGTATTTTGATTAAGACAATCTATCTAGTAAATCTTTTCTATTTGCTTTTAACAATTTGTCTTTGATCCAAGATCTGTTCTCTTTTTTATACCAAAAGAAAAACCGATGTTGATTCATCTTTTCCTCTTTTGTTGTCACGGCATGAACCGGTCTAAGTGTATAAGGATGAACTCCTGAATAATAGATAACCGTTGCTACTGTCATTGGAGTTGGTGTAAAATCTTGTACCTGCTCCAAACGAAAACCCATATCTTTTGTTTCTGCGGCTAAGTCTGCCATATCTTCTTCCTTGCAACCCGGATGCGATGAAATGAAATAAGGAATCAAAGGTTGATTCATTCCGAACTTCTGATTGGCCGCATCATACATGTTTTTAAACTGATGAAAGAATTTAAATGCAGGCTTCCGCATGATTCACAACGTATTTTCAGAAGTATGTTCTGGAGCTACTTTTAGTCTTCCCGAAATATGGTTTTTCACTAGCTCTTCCATATACTCCTCTTTGTTATTATCCTCGTTGTCGTTCTTATTATAATCTTCAACCAACAAATCATATCGTATACCGGAGCCAACAAATGCCTTTTTGACCCCAGGGTGCTTATCCACTTTCTTATAGATTTCGGTTAAGGGTGTATGATTGGTATCCAAATTATTACATACAACCGGATGAATACAGGAAGGTGCTGAACATTTTGCACAAATCGACTCGTCCTTTCCTTTCATCTGATACATATTCGCTGAAGGACCGCCTAGATCAGAAATATATCCTTTAAATTCTGGATGCTCTACCACCTCATCTACTTCCTTCATAATCGATTTTGTACTTCTTGAAGCAATAAACTTCCCTTGATGAGCAGATATCGTACAAAAGCTACAACCACCGAAACATCCTCTATGCATATTAATCGAAAACTTGATCATTTCATAAGCTGGGATGTCCCCTCTTTTCTTATACTTTGGATGAGGCAAACGTGTATAAGGGAGATCAAAGGAGGCGTCTATTTCCTTTTCAGACATTGTCTTATATGGTGGGTTTATAACTAAGGTTTTACCCCCAATCTTTTGTAAGATACGATCCGCATTCCATTTATTGGACTCCACCTCTACCCTTTTAAAATTTGATGCGTATTTGATTTTATCCTCCAAGCAATCTTCATGAGAATTTAATTCAACTGTTTCCCATCTTTTATTCTTGGGGATGGTTTCATTTTCGTCTACTATAAATGCCGTCTGATTAAGAGTTCTCAAGTTGTCAAATGGAACCCCTTTCGAAAGTAATCTTAGTAAGTCTCTTAAAGGTTGGTCTCCCATTCCATAAACCAATAAATCCGCTCCAGATGATTCAAGTATACTGGGCATTAATTGATCAGACCAATAATCATAATGGGTCACCCTCCTAAGGGAAGCTTCTATCCCACCAATGACGACAGGTACTTCTGGATATAATTCTTTTAGAATTTTAGTATAAACTGTGGTTGCATAATCTGGACGAAAACCACTCAATCCGCCTGGGGTATAGGCATCTTCTGATCGAATCCTCTTTCCAGCTGTATAATGATTGATCATGGAATCCATGCAGCCAGATGTTACACCAAAGAAGTACTTTGGTTCTCCAAACTTCTTGAAATCTCTCAAATCATCGCGCCAATTTGGTTGTGGAATAATCCCAACTTTAAAACCTTCATCTTCTATAATTCTGCCAATTACCGCTGTTCCAAAAGCTGGGTGGTCTACATAAGCATCTCCAGAAATAATGATGACATCCAAATCACTCCAACCTCGTTTTTCAACTTCCTTTTTGGTTATGGGCAGCCAATCTGTTATGGGTCTTTGATTTTGGTCCAATGAATGAATTTATTACAAAGTTAAGAAAGTAAAAGGGGGATTCCTCTATTCAGCCTCAGGAGTTTCAACCTCTTCTTGTTGGTTCTTCTTTCCAAAGATTGTTCTATACCTCAGAATAATCATACCAACACCAAAAGTGATCGATATATCTGCAATATTAAAAATTGCAGGGAATACACGTTCAGAATTACCGATTCTTAACCAACTTGGCCATCCGGAGGGCCATTCAACGGTAAAATGAAACATGTCGACAACGTTTCCAAATAGAAAACCCGTTGGTCTTACACACTCATTTGTAAAATCATTACATGTGTAATTAAAGGTGTATTGAGTTTCGAGTGGAAATATAAAATCGTAAAACATGGAATCGATCAAGTTTCCAAAGGCCCCTGCAAATATGAGTGCTATGGCCAAGACAAAACCAAATCCTTTCTGATCCCGAATTAGAGTGTAGAGGTAATAGGCTATCCCTACAATGGCAAGCATTCGAAACAAACTTAGAAATAATTTTCCCCACCAAGCATTCGAAATTTTTGTTCCAAAGGCCATTCCTTGATTCTCCGTATAGGTCATTTCGAAAAACCCCGGTATGATTTTGATTTCTTCAGGTTTCTTGTCTGGATTATATGAAATCACACCATCCTGATCTGGTTTTAACTGATGAAATACAACTTGACCTGGAGTTGGTGCCATGGAAGTTTTGACATAAATCTTTACGACCTGATCAACCAATAAAACCAAGAAAATTATTAGGATTGCTTTTTTTGCCACTTTCTAATTGTTGTTATTCTGGGCATTTTTAGCCTCAATACTCAAAGTAGCATGAGGAACTAATTTCAATCTTTCTTTTTGAATTAATTTTCCAGTTGCTCTACAAATACCGTAAGTCTTGTTCTCAATTCTAACAAGGGCTTGCTCTAAATTGCGAATGAATTTCTCTTGACGAGCTCCTAATTGCGCAATCTCTTCGCGAGAAAGTGTTTCAGAACCGTCTTCCATCATGTTGAACGATCTACCAGTATCATCTGTTCCATGATCATCACTATGTGACAATGATGACTTTAAAAGATCATAATCTTTTCTTGCCTCTTCAAGCTTTTTGTTGATAATATCTTTGAATTCTTGAAGGTCTTTATCTGAGTATCTTACGATTTCATTCCCCATAATAGCTTTGTTTGCGACGTTTCCGTCAAATGAAAGCAAATATAGTGAAATTGTGTTTATATGAAAACGTCATATACTTCGTAAATTTGTCAAAAAATATACGAATGAAAATTCTTGAATCTCTTAAGTGGAGATATGCCACAAAAAAGTTTGATCCAACTAAAAAACTCACTGAAGATCTGATATCTGGAATCCTTGAAGTGTTAAATCTTACGCCAACTTCTTATGGACTGCAGCCACTAAAATTTCTGCATGTGAAGAATCATGAGGTAAGAAAAAAATTAGTTGAGCATTCATGGAATCAGAAACAAGTTCAAGATGCATCCGATCTAATTATCATTTGCATTCAAGATCAGATTACGGAAAAAGATGTTGATTCATATATCGAACGCATTGCCAATATTAGAAATGAAGATATCAATGCCCCAAGATTTGAGTCTTTCAAGACTATGCTTATGAAAATAGTTTCATGGAGTGATTCAGATTACCAAGAATGGGCAAGAAAACAGGCTTATATTGCATTGGGTAATCTCATGACTTCCTGTGCCGTGGAAAGGATTGATGCTTGTCCAATGGAAGGCTTCGATCCAAAAAAATATGATGAAACTCTAAATCTTAGGGAAAAAGGATTGCATTCAGTTTTGGTTTGCCCGGTTGGTTACCGATCCGAAAATGATCCCAACTCGGAATTGGCAAAAGTCAGAAAAAAGCATGATGAAATCGTCATTGAGATAGTTTGATCCAAAGTAAATTTTACAAGCATGACCCTACCCAAATGGATTAAAAGTAGCGAACACGTAAACGATCAAATTCTTCATTTGATTGAATCCACTTTCTTAGGGAGTCGCGGAGCACGTTATAAATTACTTAATTCTGGTGAAAGAGCTCGTAAGCTTGATCGACCAAAGTGCTTCTATTTGGAGAGAAATGAAAAAGTTTTGGGTACAATCACCTTTTGCAATAGAACTCACTCTTCAGTTTCAGAAAACTATATTAGATATTTCGCTTTTGACCCCAGTTTAAGAGCAGGTAAAAATGAAAAGTTCAACACTAAACCGAAAAACAACCTTATTCGAAAACAGTTTGGAGAGCTTTTAAATCAAGATGTTTTTCACTTAAATGAAAAGTACTGTTACTATGCATTTGTAGACAATCAAAACTATAAAAGCATGCAAATGGCTGAAACCTTTGATTTCTTAAAAATAGGTGAGTTTCAAACAATAAGTTTTTCTAGACGAAAACCAAAAATTCGAATCAAAATTGAAAAACTTTCTGGTCCTCTTCTTAATCGCTATCATCAACAATTAAAAGAAGTATATCAGAATCACAATTTCTTTCACCCTGTTAATATTTCAAAAGGTGATGTTTATGGTATTGTCGAAAATGATGAAATCCTAATTGCAGCCACTTTTCATAAAACCAAATGGGAAATCATGTCTTTACCAGGGAAAAAAGGTGAACTTAAGATCAATATTTTATCCAAAACACCGATTCTTAAAAGCTTCTTTCGACATAAAGAATTTCACTTTCTTGGAGTTGAAGGTATTCTCCCTAATCATCCGGAATTAGTCAATAAATTTTTTGAATCCGTTTTAAACCAACTGAATCTGAATGTAATTATGATTTGGTCCGACACTAAATGCCCAATTATTAAAACTGTGGAGCCGAATATTAAAAGAGGCATTCTATCTCGGTTTTCCAAACAAGAAAACGCGAATATTATAGTGAAACATAATTTGGACCCTGAACTTCTTGAGAAGAAACCAAGTTATATCAGTTCTTATGATATCTCTTAGCTAATCTTACTAAATTTGAAAAAACAAATTATATGAAAAATTTCATTCTTCTTTTCTCAACTCTATTCTTGATTGCTTCTTGTCAGACAGTAAAATACATTGCCGATTACAGTCCAGACCAAGATTTTAGTTCATACAAAACCTATAATCTAATGAAATGGAATGAAGCCAATAACCAATTCATTAATGGAATTGATAAGGAACGAATTTTAAAAGCTGTTCATAAAGAAATGGCGGCAAGAGGTTATACATTGAGTCCTGATCCAGACTTGATGCTGAATGTGAATGTTATAATTGAGGAACGCAAAGGAACACATGCTTATACAACCTATATGGGGGGCTATTATACGCCTTTTGGGTATGGAGTTACCACTTATCAGGAGTACACTTATTTAGTAGGGTCCTTAATTCTGGATGTTTTTGATCATAAGGATAAAAAACAGGTTTGGCATGGAGCTGCAATGGGTGAAGTTAGCCAGAATAGAGAAAGAACGGATGAAGGTGTTCATCGTATTGTCAGCCGAATCTTGAGTAAATATCCGGTTAAACCTCTTGAAGAATAAATGGCTATTCAACAACAATTACTGGTTGCTTTAAGTGAAACTGGAAAAAGAGATCAAAATGAAGATTTCATTGTTCCAAATTCAATAGAAGAAGCCACACATGTATATGTTGTTTGTGATGGTGTAGGTGGTAATCACAAAGGTGAAATTGCCTCGAAAATTGTTGCTGAATCCATTGAGTTTTATTTGAAGAAAAAGGATCCATTTCTATTTCAAAATAAAGTTTATCTCAATAACAGTTTAAGTTTTGCGGAAGAACGTTTAAGCGAATATATTGAAAGCCATCCGGAATCCAGAGGAATGGCTTCGACCGTAGCTTGTCTTGAGTTTATTGGGAAAAAGGCCATGGGATATTGGGTCGGAGATACCAAAATTTTTCAAATAAGAAAGGGGAAAGTCATATTTGAGTCAGTAGATCATTCACTTTATGAAGAGTTGAAAGATCATACCTCTGAGGAAGAACTGAAAAATATCCCTCTTAAAAATTATATTCTCCGAGCAATAAAGGGAAATCATCATCCAACTCAAGCCGAACATTTCATTCAAAAAGATATTGAAGAGGGGGATTTTTTTGTTTTAGCAACAGATGGCATTACGGAAACTTTCACAGGAGAATTACTCGCTGAGTATATTTCACAATATGAAAATTCAGCTTCGATTTTAAAAGAAAAAATTCTGGAAGCTTGCACGAAAAATTCAAAGGACAATTTCTCCATTCAAATTATTAATATATTGGCAATCAAATGAGTTCAAAAGGCAATACCAGTTTTCTACACTCTCCGGTTTTTGGCGGAATCATACTGTTTTTATTCGCTCTAATTGCACTTTTCTGGGCAAATATTGACCACGATTCATACCATCACTTCTGGCATCATACCGTATTGGATTTTCACGGAGTTTCTGGAAATGTTCATGAAATAAGTTTTCACCATATCATTAATGAGTTCTTAATGGCAATTTTCTTCTTTTTTACAGGACTTGAAATAAAAAGAGAAGTGTTATATGGCGACTTATCTAGCATGGACAAAGCCGTTCTACCCTTAGCCGGGGCTCTGGGAGGAATGATATTTCCAGCTTTAATATTTTTTACAATCAATTTGGGAGAAGACACAGCCAATGGCTGGGGAATTCCTATGGCAACTGATATTGCTTTCTCTCTGGCAATTTTAGCTTTACTGGGTTCACGAGTTCCCATCGCATTAAAAGTGTTTTTAACAGCACTAGCAATTGGAGATGATCTTGGTGCCATTATAGTCATAGCTGCATTCTATACACCAGAGATCGAGTTTATTGATTTAATTATTGCGGCTATAGGTTTAGGAGTTCTTTTTGCTATGAATCGTTTTGGAGTCAGAAACAAAATTTGGTACTATTTTATCGGAATAATTGTCGTCTGGTTGGCCTTTTTATCCTCAGGAATCCATTCGACGATTGCAGGAGTTTTAGTTGCCTTTACAATACCATCTCGACAATCCATTAAACATGATGAATATGTAGACAAAGCCCAAGGGTTATTGGATGATATAAAAAAACACCCTAAAAAAGATGAAGACATCATGTCTGAAACCATCATTTTTAAATTGAAAAATCTGTCCATACTAACTGAAAATGCATCGAATCCCTTACAATTGGAGGAGAAGGCTTTACATCCAATTGTAAGTTTCATGATCCTACCTTTATTCGCCATTGCCAATGCTGGTGTGACAATCCACGGCGACATGGGAACAGTAATAATGAGCGATGTTTCAATGGGTGTATTGGCAGGTTTGATTTTAGGTAAACCCATTGGGATTTTCCTTTTTACAAAATTGTTTACAATGATAGGAATAGGTTCCTTGCACAAGGATATCAAGTGGAGCTATATTATCGGGATTGGATTTCTTGCTGGAATGGGGTTTACGATGTCATTATTTGTAACCGATCTCGCTTTCAAAGGCCTTCCTGAATACATTGAAAATGCAAAACTTGCCATTATACTCGCATCCTTTATCTCCGGAATTATCGGATTTTTCTTACTAAATTACAGTCTATCAAAAAAATAGCATCTTATGTTGCCCTCGAACAAAAAAGATTTTACGGAAGCCTTGATTAATTTTAACCCGGAAAAAAGACAGGAGGCCAATAACCTATTTCCTCAAGTTTACGATCAATTAAAATCCTTGGCAAAGGTTTACATTTCTAGAGAAAATCCAAATAATACGCTTAATGTGACGGATTTGGTTCACGAAGCTTATTTCAAAATGGTTGATCAAAATCGAGTGGATTGGAAGGGAAAAACTCATTTTTTTGCCGTTGGAGCAACAGCCATGAGAAGAATCTTAGTCGATTATGCTAGAGCTAAAAAGAGAGTGAAAAGAGGTGGCGATCAAGTTCGAGTTGAATTAGAAGAAGGGAGAGCCATTTCCATTCATAATGATGAACATGTTCTTTTAATTGATGAGGCTATCAAAGAACTCGAAAAAGTAGATCCAAGACAAGCAGAAATAGTAGAGCTTCGGTTTTTTTCTGGAATGACAGTGAAAGAAGTAGCCGAATCACTTCAGGTATCGAAAAGAACCATTGAAGGTGATTGGACTATGGCGAAAGCTTGGTTGAAACGCTATATCAAAGCGCAAGAGGAAGAATAACATAATTTTTTGCGGATTCCTATTTAAGTAGACGCGTTCCTTATGAACAGTCACTAAAAAGTGACCAAAAAGGACAACATGCGTCGAACCAAACAACAACATATAAAAATTCATTCGAGGGTAATTGACACTCTTTTAAAGCAAGACTCTGTTAAAGACAGCAGTAAACCTTTGATTAATGAAATTCGCGAAGTAGCTGAAAGAAGAATTTCCTTTGATGAATTGATGAGATTGGCCTATTGCCATCCATATTGGCAGTGGAATTAGTGTGAGATGGGTTTTTAGAGTGAGTTGATCTAATTACGTTGCTAATGAAAAAGAAAAAGGCGAATCAAATTAATTCGCCTTTTTTATATCCTTTAAAAAATATTATTCCTTAATAAATCTTTTCGTGAATTTTGTTTCTTCAGTAATCACTTGAAGGAAATAAACTCCTTTTCTGAGTTCAGAAACGTTTATGTCTTCTGACTTAACAAGATTTGATTTGTTATAAACCGTTTTCCCCGAAACATCATAAACAATTAAATCGAATTTTTTAGAATCGGCAAGTTCGACATGAAGCGAGGTAGAAACAGGGTTAGGATATAGCTGAAATTTTACTTCCTCTTGAAGTAAGGATGAAATTCCTAAAAAAGAAAAATTCAGCACTCCTTGTCCTTTAACTGCCCCTGACAATGATTTTGTGACTGGGCAATACAAATCCACCGTTACGTATAAATTTCCTGTTGTTATGGTTGAATCGAAATAATAAACCTGTACTAGACTTAATGTCGTATCAACCGTTTGTATCATCCAATAAACAATAATGCTATCTCCACCAGATGTTAAACTATAATTCCCTAATTGAATATCAATAACATCAGTCAAGTTGATATTGCAAGCTTGAATTGCACTGTTTGATAAAGTGTCTATAAATACAGAATCCTGAATATTTGGTGGGCCAAAAATTGAAGTGGCATCAACAACTAAAAAAGATTGACTCACCGAATTACCTGCACTATCAGTCGCTGCAGCAATGTATAATCCAGGGCACAAATTTGAATAATTAGAACCCGATCCCACAAAATTAGAATCCTGATCAATTAATGTATATGAAACCGGACCTGATCCGCCAAATGCAGTAACTATTGCTGTTCCATCACAAGCTCCCTGTGCTGTTTCATTGGTAGAAGAAGTAGTTAATACCAAACTGTCTCCTTGTGTAATATTGAAATAAAGCGTATCAAAATGTGCAGAATGCATGGTGTCAGTTGTCATAATCGCATACGAACCATTACATAAGCCTGTAAATTGAACATTTGCAATCGTATCCCCTTCTTGAACTGATAATGTGTCAAGAAAAGGAGCTAACCCTGGTGCTTCTGCTAAAATAGCAACGGTTTCACCAAAAGCTGGTGTGCTAAACTGAAAGCGAACAGTACCATCACATGCTCCTGGAAATGATTCTCCTGTAATATTTGTAATCGAATTTTGTGCATTTAAATTTCCCAATGCAACAAAGAAAAGAATTAATAGTAGATTCCTTTTCATAGGTTAAATTTTTGTTTGTTAATGATCAAAAATAAGAAAGAAAAAGGAGACCATAAAAATGATCCCCTTTGTTTCTATTAAATATTTTAACTCTGAATTATAATGCCAAAAGAACCTCATGTGGATCTTTTCCTCCAAAAATCATTCTTTCTGGATTCTCCAACATATTCTTCACAGCAACTAAAAAGCTAACAGATTCCTTTCCATCAATAATTCGGTGATCGTATGAAAGTGCCACATACATGATCGGTCTAATTTTAACTTCACCGTCGATCGCAACTGGTCTTTCAACAATATTGTGCATTCCTAAAATTGCAGACTGTGGAGGGTTAATGATCGGAGTAGATAGCATGGATCCAAAAACACCACCATTTGTGATTGTAAATGTTCCTCCAGTCATTTCATCCGGTGTAATTTTTCCATCTCTTGCTTTGATTGCTAATCTTTTAATTTCTTTTTCAATCTCAGCTAAAGACATTTGCTCTGCATTTCGAACTACTGGAACCATCAATCCTTTTGGAGACGAAACCGCTATTCCAATATCTGCATAGTTGTGATGCACCATTTCTTTACCATCTATATAGGCATTAACCGCTGGAAACTGATTCAAGGCTTCTGTAACTGCCTTTGTAAAGAAGGACATGAATCCAAGATTCACTTCATGATGCTCAGCAAATTGCTTTTTGTATTTCGTTCTTAAATCCATGATTGGTTTCATGTCAACTTCATTAAAGGTTGTTAACATGGCAGTTTCATTCTTAACCGAGACCAATCTTTCTGCTACTTTTCTTCGTAGCATGGACATTTTCTTTCTTTCTGTATCTCTTGTACCACCCCAACCTTGAACTGAGTCCGCTGGAATTCCAGCAGCCATGGCAGCCAATACATCTTGCTTAGTGATTCTTCCTCCTTTTCCTGAACCATTTACTTGTCCAGAGGAAATTCCATTTTCAGCCATGATCTTTTTCGCGGCAATGGAAGGTGTTCCACTTGCATAAGATTCTTTTTCCGCTGGTTTTGCAGCAGGTGCTGGGTCTGGTTTTGGCGCAGGGGCAGCTTCAGCTTTTGGTGCTTCTTCAATTGCTGCAGGAGCAGCCTCTTGCGACTCAAATCCTGCAGGTTTTTCTGCACTTGTATCAATATGACAAACAACCTGACCCACAGCAACCGTATCTCCTTCTTCCGCTTTCAAAGTGATTGTTCCACTTTCTTCTGCAGGAAGCTCTAAAGTAGCCTTGTCTGAGTCCACCTCAGCAATCGCCTGGTCTTTTTCTACATAGTCACCATCTTCTACCAACCAAGTTGCAATCTCAACTTCTGAGATTGATTCTCCTGGACTTGGTACTTTCATTTCTAAAACTGACATTCTTTTTCGTTTTATCTATTTATTTGGCTAAAACTGCCTTACTTTCAAAAATTGAATCCATTAATTTCACCACATTCGAAGCATGCTTCTGGGAAGACCCTTCCGCAGGACAAGAAGATGAAGGTCTTGCAACAACATCAATATCCACATCTCTTCTTAAATTGCTGAGGATAAAGGTCCAGGCACCCATATTCTCTGGTTCTTCTTGTGCCCATATCACATCTTCAGCATTTTTATATGATTGAATTGTATTCATTAATTCTTCTTTCGGGAAAGGATACATTTGCTCCAATCGAATAAGTGCAACATCCTTAATTCCTCTTTTTTCTACTTCTTCGATCATATCGTAGTAGATTTTTCCTGAACAAAGAATCACTTTCTTAACTCCATCTTTCTTCGATACATTCGGATCGTCGATGATGTTTTGGAAAGATCCTTTTGCTAACTCTTCCAGTGTTGATGTACACTTTGGATATCTAAGCAACATTTTCGGTGTAAATACAACCAAAGGCTTTCTAAAATTTCGCTTCATCTGTCTTCTCAACATATGAAAGAAATTGGCTGGCGTGGTACAATTGGCCACCGTCATATTATCTCTAGCACATAGCTGTAAATATCTTTCTATTCTTGCAGAAGAATGTTCTGAACCTTGCCCTTCATACCCGTGTGGTAACAGAATTACAATTCCATTTTGTTGCTTCCATTTATCTTCTGCAGCCGATAAATATTGATCGAAAATTATCTGTGCTCCATTACTAAAATCACCAAACTGTGCTTCCCAAATGGTTAATGTATTAGGCGCAGCCATGGCATAACCATAATCAAAACCTACAACACCATACTCTGATAATGAAGAATTGTAAATATAC
>JAUICI010000284.1 GCA_030427935.1 Bacteroidia bacterium
ATGGTAATCAGTATTAACGGAGTCCCCAATATTTACGGCTTGTCCCCAAGCTCCATCTATATTTTCAGAAAAATAAACATCCTCAAAATACATCTCGAATTCATCCATTAGACCACCTTTGGAATCTTTTCTTCTCGAAGTAAAGAATAACTTTTTCTCATCAGCCGAAATCAATGGAGAATGATCTGGAAATTCAGAATTCACTTGATCTCCTAAATTATCGATCCAAACTCTAACAGGTTCAGCTGCTAATTTTCTTCCAACCGCAATTTCTTGCAATCCTTTTTCTGCTTGTTTCTTTCCGCTTTTTGTCGCCTTAGGATGTTCCAAATAAGATTTATAAAACTTCTCCGCATTATCCCAATCCATTCGGATGTGGTAACTTTTAGCTAAATAAAAATCCATGTCAGGAAAAGCTCCTGGATTCAATTTTTTTGACTTCTCGAAATACGGTAAACCATCGAATTTGTGATCACCTTGCATGTAAGCGACACCAATCTTATAATTCAATTCAGAATTATTTGGGTTGATATCATAGGCCTTTTTAAATGCTTGAATCGAAAGCGCAACATCTAAACGACCAGCACTCATGAACAATTGATCTCCTTCTTTCAGGTATTTCTTTGCTTCAGCCAATTTCTCTTCATCAGGAATTCCTGTTTTGTCGAAAGGTGTGTCTTGCTGAGCTAAACCAAATGACACAAAGGATAGTAAATAAATGAATATTAGCTTTCTCATTTGTTACAAATTGGATTGTTCAACAATTCTTCAGCTTGAGCATAACCCAAGAAGAAGGCGTATTCCCAGTCAAGGCATGCACCTTGTTCGTCTCTTACCATCTCCTTCGCAATACCTCTATTGTAATAGGCTTTACTGAAGTCTGGTTTCAATTCGATTGCTTTGTCAAGATCGGTTAAAGCATCTTTAAATTGATCCGTACGAATTAAATGTGATGCTCTGTCATTGTAATAAGTTGGATTTTTGTCATCCAATTCAATTGCTTTGTCAAATGCGGCTTTCGCTTTATCATTATTTTGCTTTGAAGACTGAATTAACCCGAATAAATTTTGGAACTCAGCATGTTTATCAGCACCATTCGACTGGGCCATTTTCAAAAACTTATCTGTTTCTTCCGAGTTTTGTTTGTTGTGATAAGCGATTGCAAGATTTAAACAGGCTTCAGGATTGCTTTCGTATGCAGAAATTGACTTGATTGTAGCAATTGCATCATCGTATTTCTGATTTCTAATTTGAGCATTTGAAAGACCTATTTTATTTCTGGTCGACCCATCAAGTTCAGATGCCTTTTTAAAAAAGGTCATTGCCTCTTCATATTTGTAGGATTCTACCAAGGCTACTCCAGCATAATAATGGTAATCATCTTCTTGATTATTCAAGGATACAGCTTGCTTAAAATTGAATTCCGCCGCATCGTAGTCTTCCATTTTATAACTAACTCTTCCTAACTGAACAAAAGCCCTTTCATTTAAAGGAATCATGGATGCTATAGCGTTTTGCAATACCTCTTTTGCTTTGTTCAAATCTCCTTCCGCTTCATGAATCTTTGATAAATTGATGTAGGCTTCTGCAAAACTTGCGTCTTCATCAATCGCATTTTGGAAATCCTTTTTGGCCTGGTCAAAGTTTTTGCTCTTGAAATTTGTAATCCCGGACTCAAAGTGTTTTACTGCAGCCGACTTCACCTTTGTCAACCTCTCTCCTGTAGGCTTTAAAGTTGGAACATGCTGAGTATAGGCCGTGATTCCGAAAACAAATAGCAACAAAGTAACTGTTAAATTCTTCATTTCGATGTAAAACCTAATTTTCTAATAAGGGTCAAAAATAGTCAAAAATTGCTTTCGACACTAAAAAACAAGGCTTTTGTCGAAAGAAAATAGGCGTTCATATTTAAAAATTCGGCAAACGTCTAAAGAAATTTGAACCTTTATGCCTATTTGTCGTAGATTTATCGAAAGGAAATCAACTTTTGAAACCATTACTTATTAGCATATTGATCTTGTTGAGCCATTACAGCATGGCCGGGGAAAAGGATACAATCTATGCCTTCGTTAGTTCCAATTCTAAGGAAAAAGTTGAGCTTACTTCTATTCAATTGGAGTACAAAGGAATTCACCGAACCATAGACTCTCTTGAAAATCTTGAAAGCCCTCCAAAAGATCTTATTGCGGACTTAAAGTGGTTTAAAAAACAGAGAATTAATACCAAAGAAGACATTGTTTTATTAATCGATTCTTTGATGAGTTTGGATTCAATTCCTTATAATCTTCTGAACTGTGTGA
>JAUICI010000119.1 GCA_030427935.1 Bacteroidia bacterium
ATGTACCAAGGTTCCATGCAAATAATTCCTAATCCAGAAACATTTTGTCCTTGAATGTTTTGAAGATTAGATGAACTAATGAATAAATGGTTTCGTGCAATATTTAAATCTCTTTTTGGATGATCTAAAACGTTGAATGCACCAGAATTAACTGACTTGTTCCAGTTGTTTGAAAGTTGTCCATTGATATAGTTGTAAGCGTAAATGCTCCCGTGAGCCGATTGCGAACGAATGATTTGGGTTTTATAGATGTTGAGATCAGAAATCTCACCAGAAACAATAGGGAGAGAAGGGCTTGTTGATACTGTCCCAGAAGTGTTATAATATCCAAATTTCAATCCTGCATTATGTCTAACTGCGGCTAAAATTTTATTTTCATCTCCATGAATTGAGCAATAATATTGATAAGGAGAAGGAGCATTGGCTGAAATCGTTGGAGGGTTGAAGGAATTGTCAACTTGGCCGCTTAGATTGATTCTGCAAAATTCGTTGCCGTTGACGGTTTGGTTTCCGGAACAATAGATATGTTGACCTAATTTTTCAATATCAAACACCTGTTCTGGGCTTCCCTGCGTTGCACTTGCAAAGTTGGGGTCGATTTGATTACTGCTTAGGTCAAATGCAGCTAAATTATAAGCGATTGGCAATGCTGTTGTGTAGAAGGAACCAGCTATAACTAAAGTGTCTCCATATACTTCTAAATCATTTACCCCAGAAGGGGCGTAGGGCGCATAGTTACTTTCAATATTCCAGTTTCTATTTACAAATTCTAAGTCATTCGTGTATTGCATCTCAAAGATGCAGCTCTCACTTCCAAGGCTTCCTGAGACCATCGAATAGTTTGGATTTAGGCTTGTAAAGTCTCCTCCAACAAAAATTCTATTCTGATATACAGTAATTGTCTGAAAATAGCCATCACTACCTAGGATTGGGTTGTAGGACTGGAGTTGAGTTAATGAGCTGTTTAGAAAGGCAATATTTGATCTTGGGACTCCATTGATAGAATTGAATTCTCCGACAATAATATAGGAATCTGATGGCTCGAAATAAACAACATCGGACACATATCCTCCTGGGTTTAAATTGAATGTAGTCGGACTTAACTGTTGACCAAAAACAAAATTGATCAAAAAAAATGTGGTGAAAAATGTTAGGTGTTTCATTTAGAATTAATATAATTGTATTGTAATCCTAAAGCCACCACAAATATATGAAATGGAATTATAACCACCGTCTAATTCTGTTATTTTTTGTATTAAAAGTATCATTTTTAGCGTTTTCGCAGAGGTTTTCAGCCTCTTCAGACATTATTGCTTTTTGTGAAAGTGTGGAGTCTGAGAATCGTTTAGTAGGGGAGCTAAACGTAGATAGCCTTCCAAGTTTACCGATAGGTATTCACAAGAATATAGCAGGGGTAGATTATACCATTGCAGTTGATTCAGCCCGATTTTTAACTAATGGAGCTTATTTTGATGCTTATATGGCTCTTGGGATTCCTGGATTGGAGAACAAAATTGCTTTCAGAGCAACAAATATTCAATTCAATCCTAAAGGGGTAATTGGGGGCGGAAATTCTAAACTTTACCTTGCTGAAGATCAAAGAATACGATTTGGGCCTAATATTTCCATGCTTTTCCCTGGAGATGGTTCCAATTATGTTGAATGGGATTGCAATGGATTTAAGGCTGTCAATTTAAAAGCTGTTTTTGAATTTTCTCGTGAGTTGATAGAGCCTTTGGATACTTCTTCCTGTGTAAGAGCATCATTTGAAGTTTATACAAGTGATGTACGAAACATACTGATAACCGCGAATATTTCACCTTTTCAATTGAAAGGGAAAAATGATTTTCAGTTTTTTGTTTCTGAAGCTGTTGTGGACCTGAGTGATGATTCAAACCCTGCAGGTGCCGTATTTCCTGATCAAATTCTGCAAGTTTTTGGAAACAACATACAAAATTGGAGAGGATTCTATCTCAAATCAATTGAAGTTGTCCTTCCCGAAGCATTATCCAAAGGAGATGAGCGCATAAGTATTGGTGCCAATGATTTAATAATTGATAATTCTGGAGTATCTGGAGAGTTTTTTATCAATAATTTACTTTCTCCGGAAGAAGGAGACTTATCAGGCTGGCCTTTTTCTGTATCGAGATTGGAAACCGAGTTTGTCTGCAATAAGATTGTGCGAGGTTCGATTGAAGGGGTGATAAAAATTCCGGCTGTTGAGCAAACAGATCTGGAATACGGTGCTGAAATATTTGAAGATTCAGAAGGTAAGCTTGGTTTCAACTTCCTCTTGTCTCCAACCGACCCTTTATATGTGAAATCAGCTAATGCAGAATTTACTTTGGATCCATCTACTAGATTGGAAGTATCAATTTATGACGGTAAGTTTAAACCGGTGCTCACAGCAAGTGGAAACCTTTCCATTTTAAAGAATAAAACAGAAATCGTTGGAATGGAATTTCAAGAAGTGAGGTTTGTCACGGAAGCTCCTTATATAACTGACGGAATATTCAGTTTAACAACCAACGGAGATTCCAGTAAAATGGAAAACTTCAAAATTCAATTGGACCGATTTTTCATTCAATTCTCTGAAACTGCTCCTGTATTTGGAGCAGATGTGAGACTGAGTTTGGGAGGAGGAAGTCAAGGAAACACAGATGGTACAAGTTTATCTGTTGCTACGGGATTTCGAATTTATACCTCGATAACTGAAATCCCTCCTAATGAATACCAATATCATTCATCGTATGTGTGGGAGTACGATAGATTAGAAATTACAGATATCGCTCTCGAGGTTGAGACAAATGCGTTGCATCTAAACGGTGTATTGTCTTTCAGAAGAAATGACCCAGTTTATGGAGATGGATTTTTTGGTTCTCTTTTAATAAAAATTGATCAAGTCCTTGAACAGGGGATGTCTGCAACTTTTTTTGCAGGAAAAGTGGATGACTATCGCTATTGGTTTGTTGATATTTCTGTGCCATTAAAAATTCCTATTGGAAATACAGGCTTGTCTATAAATAAACTTCGTGGTGGAGCTTCTTATCATGTGAAGGATAATCGAACCAAAGAGCAATTAATTGCTGCAGCAAATCAAGGGAGTTTCGCTCCGGCAAACGCCTATGTGCCAGATAAAAATAAAGGATTGATGTTGCGAGCAGGTGTAGGGCTGGATTGGGTGAATGAATCGGTTTTAAATGCAGATGTTCTCTTTTCAATAACTTTCAATACATACGGAGGTTTTGATGAAGTGTATTTTATGGGTCATGTTTACTGCATGGTAAATAGGGCAACTCGAAGCGGTTCGTCAAATAAAATTGAAGGGAGTATTCTAGTTCATTATGATAATGTAGAGAAAGTTTTAGATGCGCAAGTGAGTGCAGAAATCAATTATGCCAATATCGTTGAAGGAAACATGCACTTAAAAGTATTTGTGAGTCCAGATTTATGGTTTTTCAAGTTAAATACACCTTCTAATCCAGCCCATGTAAACCTTTTAGATTTGGCTTATATCGACACTTATTTAATGATTGGTCAAGGATTAGAGCCTAGTTTGCCTCCACCTTCCACTGTTATGGATCTTGTTGGAATAGAAAGCTCTGAAAGTCGAGATCAAAATGCCATGATCCTTGGGAATGGATTTGCCCATGGTGCCAGGCTTCAGGTTGGAGGAGAAGTTTCTGTCGGATGGCAAAACTTTTCGATATATGGGGCTTTGGATATTGGGGCAGGGTATGACCTCACTATTTATAATTATGGGAATTCAGTTCGATGCGAAGGGAGGCCTGGTCCAATTGGTTTGAAAGGATGGTATTTGCAAGGGCAGATTTATGCCTATATAGGATTTGGTATTGGAATTCGAGGAAGAATTTTTGGTTCGGAGTATGATTTGCCACTTATCGAAGCTTATTTAGCCATGTATTTAGCGGGAAAGTTACCCAAACCTACTTATGTAGAAGGAGGTGTAGGGGTAAGAGCTACTTTAATCGGGGTGTTCAATGTTAATTTCAACCTGAATTTTAGTGTAGGAGAAAATTGCAACCTCATTCAAACCTAATCGAAAACATGAGAATTAGTTACTTTTTTATTCTGATGCTACCCCTTTGCTTATTGGGTCAAAAAAACAATGAAATCCATCATGTGTCTGGGCTTTATCAAGATACAATTAAAGTCTTATGGTTGCCTTCCAGTCCAGAGATGTATGAAGAACATTATCAATCTGAAATCAAAATACTCTTGATGCCTTGGTCGGAAGAGAGGATACCAGATTCACCTGATTTTTCAAATGCTTCCCAAACTAAAGCAATCAATTTGAAATCAATAAAAACCAAGTTAAAAGAAGACTCAACCAAATTCGATCCGAGCTCCTTGATGCTGAACAGTGGGGTGATAAATAATCAGGATAGTCTTCAGGGAAAAATGATTTTTGCCAACATGCTATTTTATACAATTGCGAACTCGAAAGTAGCAGCTGACTTAAACATGAGTATTTCACTGAAGAATCCTTTTGATAGTGAATTTATAGCCTATCAAATTCTATATGATAAAAAAGAAAATGCTATCGGAAGGATTGAGAATGTTGAGTTGCCAAAGTTCCAGTTTGATTCATTAAAGGTTTCTTGTAATTCGAAAGAAGCCTATTTGACATGGAATGTTTCAGAGGTAAAAAAAGAGATTTCTTTTTATAATGTCATGCGCTCAGAAAATAGTAAGCAGTATTCAAGGATAAATAAAACACCGATTTTTCATATGTCCACCGATGATGAAAAGGAAAAGCACACAGCAAAATTTATCGACAAAAACATTCAAGAAGGAAAGAAGTATACCTATTATTTGGAAGGAATTGATCATCTAGGAAACAATCGATCTCGGTCGAATATTGTAGAAGTAAATATTCCTTTTCCTTTAAAAGGTTATATTTTAATTGATCATGTATCTTTTGATAAGAATGCTTTTATTTTATCCGCGCAGTGCGATAAAGAACTTCAAGTTGATTTTGATAGAATTTCAAAGTGTGTTTTATATGCCGCTAATGAGATCAATTCTAACTATCACAAAATAAAATCCTTTAAGCTGAGTACGATTGAGTTTAAAGAAAGTTTTAAGCTTAAATCTGGTCAAACAAAAGGTTTTGTGAAGCTAGCTTTAGTATCCAAATCAAATGATACATTGTGGTCTGAACCAAAATATTTTTTTCTCAGAGATTCTTTGCCACCAGTCCCTCCTAGGAATTTGAAAGGTGAAATCGATACTAATGGATATGTTCGCTTGGAATGGGATCCTGTAGATGATAATTTATTGGGTTATAGAGTCTATAGAAAGAATGCAATAGGAGAGGAGTTCATAGAGATTACAAGTTCATTTTGCGCTAAACCAGAATATGTTGATTCGATTTCATTGAATAACTTAAGCTCTGAAATCTTTTATGCTGTTTCAGCAACGGATCAAAATTACAATTCCTCAGAGATTTCAGAATGGATAAAACTAGAGAAGCCAGACAAGATTGCTCCAGTACCCTCCTTTATTAAAAAGAATGAAATATCGGAGGAGGGCATTAAGCTCACTTTCCAATTATCATCAAGTTCGGATTTTGATCACGCAATCCTTCAAAAACAAGATTCTATAAGATTTCAAAACGTTTTAAAAACGGATAAAGATTCTACTTATGTCGATTCAGATATAGAACCAGGGAGTCAATTGGTTTACCGGTTAATAACTTTTGATCATTCAGGGAATACATCGGTTTCAAAACCTTATGTGGTCACTTATGAACCCGGGTTTAGAAGTCCACCCAAAAGATTTCGGCATGAAATCAATAGGGAAGAGCGCTTTGTGGAACTGAGTTGGGCCAATCCTAAAGATGTTTATGCGATCTATATCTATATGGCCCGAGAAAATGAGGGGTATAAACTTGAAAAATCCCTTTTCACCAAAAAAGAAAGCTTCCGTTTCCAGAAGCTTTCGATGAATCATGTATATCGTTTTAAGATTCAGACCATGGATAGGAAAGGAGTGCTTTCCAAGATGTCTGAAGAGCTTGTGGTGGACTATTAAATCCTACCAGTCGTGTTTTACCGAAGAACAATTTCGGCTAAACATGTCTTGCAAGATCCATTTCATCACCAATTCATCGTCTTGGGTTTTGTAGCCCAATTTGGTCTTGTCTTTTTTATACCAACGCTGCACTTTTCCTTCTTCATTTCTAAAAGTGATACCAAATGCTTCAGGTTCGTAATCGTCGGTTTCTACCCATCTGTAATAGTACTTTCTACCATTGGCTTCAAAATCGAAATGCTCAATTTCTTTGTAGGTCGTAGACTCCAGCCACCAAACCATCTTAAACTTCTTGGTTACACCTCCTTGCATGTAGAGCGTTCCGTTTAGATACTCTCTGGTTTGAGTTTCGTCATAGGTATCCAATTCGCACTCGCATGGTCCGTAAGGGGAGAAGACGCCGTTTTCAAATCGGCCTGTTCTTGTTGTACCGTCTGCATAGACCATGGTTCCTTGTCCGTTGGGTAAACCATTCATTTCACCGGTATACTTATTTCCATTTTTGTAAGTATAAGTCCCTTTTCCAGAATTTCTGCCATTGTACATCGGTCCTTCGTACTTGTCTCCATCCTCATAAGTGATTTTGGTATAACCTTCACCAGACTTTTTGTTGTAAGAATAGCCGCCTTCATAATAGCTTCCATCCGGCCAAGTCATTTTACCTTTTCCATGTTTTTTTCCACCAGACCATTCACCTGTATAAACAGCTCCAGAATGAAAGTAATAGGTACCTTGTCCACTTCTTTTTCCATAGGCAAAGTTTCCTTCGTATTTATCCCCATTAGGGAATGTATAGGTTCCTTTTCCGTGGAATTGCTTCGATGAATTGTATTCACCTTCATAAGTTCCCCCATCATCAAAAGTTTGCGAACCTGCCGCTAGGATTCCGTTGGCAAACTCTCCTTCGGTAACTTTTCCAGTGGATGAGGTCATTTTACCTATTCCCGTAATTTTAGCCCTATTGTTTTCACACAGTAAGTCTCCTTCGTAGGTATAATCGGAACGAATCACTTTTCCCTGAGAAGTTTCATTTTTTTTGTAGTCGTCTATGATAAAATGTGCGCGGCCTTGTTTGTATTCGTATTTACCTTTTGGTTTCCCTTCGGCATCCAGTTTTACATTTACCCAAAAATCATAGCCAATCTTCCCTTCGATTTCTTTTAGGTTGATGGTGATATCACCTTCGTCATTTTTTACTTCAAAATCTTTCAATAAGACTTCTCCATTTGAAGTAGAAAACTTGATCGGTGCCGCCACATTTCCGTCTTTAAGTGTGAACTTCGATTTACCTGAGAAATAAACGCCTAAGACTTCATAACCCGAATATTTACTTTCGGATAAAGCGTTCAAAGTATAGGGTTTCTGAATTTCTCCATCAACAAATGTTACATTTCCTGCAAATTCAGTTTTATTCCCTAATACATCACAGGAGATTTTAATGTCTCCATTGCCATCAGGTAGGCCATTCACGAAATTCCCTGTAAATTCTTCCAAAGCAATATTTGTGATACTTGGATCGAAGCCTTTCATCGACTTGGTATAGTTTTGAGTCATCGTGCGAGTCAAAGCAATTTTTAGCTCTCGGTCTCGGTCTCCCATTTCAAACTTTCCTTTTCCGTGAGGAACTCCATTTAATACTTCTCCAGTATACAAGGGGTAAGAAGTATATTCAGAATAATACATACTGATCTTTCCATTTCCGGACATTTGACCTTCTTTAAATTCACCTTCATACTTTAGAAATATCTCCGCTCCTTTAGTGATGGGAGTCCAAGAAACCAACTTACCATTTCCATGAGGCTTTCCATTTTGAAAGGATCCTATGTATTTAAATGCCGTTGAAGAAATGGTACCATCCCCATTTTCACAATCTCCTTTAGCACAGTCGAATAGGGTTTTCTTTTGGATTGAAAAAATGACTTTGTTGTCTGCGTTTAATTTTGCAAAAACCTTTAAATTATCAGAAGCATAAACTTTACCGCTTCCAGCGAGCATGGCTTCCGTCATTTGTGTTCTAATAATTCCTACATTTGGTTGTTCATGCCATTTTTGGACATCAACAGTGTACAAACCATAACCACTGATATAGCCCATTTTTTTTCCTTTCCAGTCAGAGAACTTGATCGAATTATTGTTTTTATCAATCGTTACTTTGTCTAATTTTAAATCACCACCCTTTAATTTTTTGAAGCGATTGTACTGAACTCTATCTCCGACAAGTTTTAAAACGTCAATTGGGGAACCTTTCCAATACGTATTATCGTGATAGATCCAAATATATTTTTCGGTGGAATCCATAAATACATATCTGTTTTTATAATCCCAACCTTTTAATTTGAAGGTTTTTGGTTCAGAAAATTCTCCTGATTTAATCTCTTTTCCAGTAAAAACATCTTTAATACTGTTAAACTCAGATTGTGTAATCCCAATAGAGCAGAAAATTAAAGATAAGGTAAAGCCAAGTGTTTTCATCGATTTCATGTCGTTAGTTTTTTGTGTAAATATGGATATTGGGTCTAGGATTCGCAATACTCAATTATGATTACTTTTCTTGAAAGTATCTGAAAATCAAATTGAAAAGAAATCAATTGTGAATTTTGAAACCGGAAATGAAAAATTTCTACTATCTTGAAAAATTGAATGATGAAAGAGGTTAAAGAGATATCCCATAAGGAACTTCAGGAGACGAGATTGTTTAAGATTGCCATGTTTGTGGTGGTAGCCATGTTTGGTGCACACGCATCCTTTATTGCCTTGTTTTGGTATTTGGGCGTAAAGGAAATGGCCTATTTAAACATGTTCTTTTCCATTCCCATGATCATGTTCTGTTTTTACTGCGTGCAAAGAAAATGGATCTGGACTTTGGCATTTGCTAGTTTCACAGAGATTCTCATTCATGCCATGGCAGCCATCTATTTTCTGGGCTGGGAAACGGGCTTTTATTTCTATCTGATCTGTGCTTTGGTCATCACACAATCTTATCCATGGAAGCCCATATCGAAATTCATCATGGCTTGCGTTTTTGGCGGAATTACCATTTCCTTCTACCTCTTATTTCACGAATCCCTATACGATCTGAGATCCGAAATGGTCCAAGGACTTTATTTGATGAACCTTTCCATTTTTGCAGGTCTAACAGCTTCTTACATGTGGTATCAAGTTTCCATGTCCATGCAATTTGAAAAGAAATTAGAGAAAGCTAATACCGGTCTAAAAGAGAATAATGAACTGATATTGGAGCAAAAAACCGAAATTGAAGAAGCGCATCGAGAGATTAAAGATTCCATTAATTATGCAAAAAGGATTCAGTCGGCCATTTTACCACCGGATAACTTAATTAAAAAGCATTTGCCCAATTCTTTTGTATTGTACAAACCGAAAGATATTGTGGCTGGGGATTTTTATTGGTTGGAGTTAGTAAAAGATGGGTTGGGTTCTGACACTCGAAACCACCCCGATTCCGCAAGCGGAACCACCCCTCCTTGGGAAGGAGGGGAACTGGGACAGTCTTCATCTGTTTTAATTGCTGCTGCAGATTGCACGGGGCATGGGGTTCCTGGAGCGATGGTTTCAGTGGTTTGTAACAATGGTTTGAACCGATCGGTAAGGGAATTTGGTCTAACCGAACCTGGAAAAATATTGGATAAAACCCGAGAGCTTGTGATTCAGGAGTTCGAGAAGTCTGAGGAAGAAGTGAAAGACGGGATGGATATTGCGCTGGTCGCGCTAGAGCGGAGAGGGAAGAGCGAGAGTGATCCATCGCTCCCACACTCTCACTCACTTTCTTATTCTGGTGCTCACAATCCACTTTGGATCATTCGAAAAGGGGTGGAGGAAGTTGAGGAGATTAAGGCAAATAAACAGCCGATTGGTAAGTTTTTGAATCCAGAGCCTTATGATACACATGAACTGGTTTTAAGCGAAGGAGATACGGTTTACATTTTTTCTGATGGATATCCTGACCAATTTGGGGGTGATCGAGGTAAGAAGTTTAAATCCGGGAGTTTCAAGAAATTACTTTTGTCTGTTCAAAATGAGTCCATGGAAAAGCAAAAGGAATTACTCGATAAAGCATTCGAAGATTGGCGAGGGGACATTGAGCAGATCGATGACGTTTGCGTAATCGGAATAAGAATATGATAGCATCTTTAAAGAATATTAGTCTCTTTTATTTTCTGCTCTTTGTTTTCAACCTATCAGCTCAAAGTGATAAAATCATTTTAAAAGATTCGATTTGGAAGGTCAATTATCAAGATAATCCCAATTTTAAAGAACCTGATTTCGATGATTCCAAATGGGATTCTACGGCTACTTTATTCACTTTTGAAGACGTGGAAGAGGAGAATTTTAAGGGAGTCTTATGGTTCAGAAAACACTTTTCCGTTCAAAAAGAATTCAGAAATACCATAGTAGGTGTTGCAATAACCCAATACGGGGCCTCTGAGATCTATTTGGATGGTAAGCTGATTAAAAAATACGGTGTGGTTTCTGCCGATCTTTCAGAAGAAGAAACCTACAATCCGAATAGTATTCCTTTACCTATGCAACTGGATTCAGCGGAATCACATGTAATCGCAATTCGTTTTTCAGATGTGAAAGCCTTTGAAAATGAGCAAAGAGACGAAGCTAATATTACGGGATTCGTTTTTGTGGTTGGGGAGTATGATGCCATTATTAAAGAGTATGTGAGCACCATGGTTATCAATACGCGCGTCAGATTATTTTTGGGCTCAACCTTTCTCACCATTGCATTTTTGCACCTAATTCTGTTTTTATTTTATCGAAAGAAAAAGAACAATTTGTTCTATTCTCTTTTCATGTTTTGCACCTCTCTTTTCCTTTTTATTCCTGAGTTTGCCCTTAGTTCGAATGATCCGGATAATACAGAATGGTTGTTTAGTTCACTGAGGTTTGTCATCCCTATATTCATTGGAACATTTCATGCCTTACTCTACTCACTCTTTTATTCAAAAATTCCCAGATTCATGTTTTTCATGTTCGGGGGCATGATTCTGACTTTTATTTTATTGGCTTTAAAACTCCCATTTGCAGGTTTATTAGTAGTTGTACTAACCTTGATCGTTTTCGTAGATTCATTTCGAGTTTGTATCAAAGCAATTCTAAATAAAAAGCCGGGTGCATGGATCATCGGAGGTGGTGTTTTATTTCTGCTGATTACAATTTTGATGTTGCTTATTATTGCGATTGCAAGTCCTGGAGGAGGACTTCATATCAAAGGAGATTCTCTTATAGAAAAACTCATGATTCTTGATATTATTCTGGCGATTCTAAGTTTACCGGCCTCCATGACAATCTATTTAGCCAAAGATATTTCCAGAATCAATAAGGATTTGTCCAAAAAGTTGGTTGAGGTCCAAGAATTATCCGAAAAAACCATTCAACAGGAAAAAGAGAAGAAAAAGATATTGGAGAATCAAAAAGAAGAGCTGGAGATTCAAGTGAAAGAACGCACAAAGGAAATCAGCCTTCAAAATGAACTATTGGAAACAAAGAATAAAGAAATTCTCGATTCGATAACTTATGCGAAAAGAATTCAATCTGCTATTTTACCTCCGGATAACTTAATCAAAAAGCATTTACCCAATTCCTTTGTATTGTATAAACCGAAAGATATTGTGGCTGGGGATTTTTATTGGATGGAGGTACTATCGAATTCTTCGGTAAAAGGTTCCCCTCCTTCTCAAGGAGGGGG
>JAUICI010000120.1 GCA_030427935.1 Bacteroidia bacterium
CAAAAAGACAGCCACAAGTGCTAGAATAAGAGAAATGAGGTTGTACAACATGAATCGATATCCAATTTGCTTGTCGCTCAATCCTTTGTAAGACAGGTGATGGGTTGTATGGTCTTTTCCTCCTACCATCGGTGATTGTCCTTTTCGAATTCTATTGATGGTCACAAAAGTGGTGTCTACAATACTAGGGGCAAAAATGATTAGGATCAATGCGAAACTGTAAAGCATGCCAAGTAGTTCATATTTTTCTGGTGTAGCAACCCTTCCGATAAGATTCCACCCTTGATCTATAGAGACATAGGCCAATATGAAACCTAAAAACTGGCTTCCAGTATCGCCCATGAACATTTTAGAAGGGTTCAAATTGTACGGAAGAAAGCCGATGAGGGCTCCGATAACAGAAATAAGAACTGCAATATTGATTGGGTAATTCCAGTCAAAGAACAGAATGATCAGCAATACTGAAAGAAGAATCTGAATACTTGTAACAGATGTGATACCATCCATATTATCCAGCATATTGATTGAGTTCATGATACCAATAACCCAAACAATGGTAATCGCATAATTAAGGAAGTCTAATTGAAAAATATCGATATAAGTTCCTGTACTGATCATTAAAACTCCACAAGCAATTTGAGTGAAGAGTTTGATCATGGGATTGGTATCATAAGCATCATCCGCAAGTCCCATTAGAAAAGCCATGAAGGAGCCTCCTAAGAAACCAAGAAATCTTAAATTATGGTAGATATCACTTTCACCGTAAATAACGGAGTATACCAGAACACAAGCAAAAAAGGATATGAAAAAACTAATCCCTCCTAAGGACGGTTTGCTTACATTACTCCATCGAATGACAACATTATTTTTATTGCGAATCCCCAAATTGGCGGCAAAAGACAATAGCAGTCTGTTAATCATCCAAGAAACAGAGATGGAGACAGCAAAGAAAGTGGCGATAAAGACGTATAAGTTTTCGTAAAATTCCATTTAGAACGGTGAGTTAAAATCTTTGAAAAAGTTTTGAATTTTGTCTTTCTCCGAAATAATCGGATTGGATGATTTCCATGGGATTTCTAAGTCGGGGTCGTTCCAATAAATAGATCCTTCCGAATCTTTATTGTAGTAATTGGTGCATTTGTATGAAAAAATCGTGTGGTCTTCCAGAGTTTCAAAACCATGTGCGAAACCAACTGGGATATAAACTTGTTTTTGATTTTCTTCTGTAAGGTGGATACAGTCGAACTGACCATAAGTTTCAGAATTTGGTCGAATATCCAAAATAACGTCCATGACAGCTCCTTTGATTACGCGAACTAATTTGCCTTGTCCGAATGGATTTTTCTGAAAGTGCAAACCCCGAATGACACCTTTTGAGGACAAAGATTCATTGTCTTGAACAAATTCGGTGTCGCCCAGGTAATCTTGGTATCGATTTTTATTATAGCTTTCTAAGAAGTAACCTCTGGAGTCACCGAAAACTGTGGGTTCAAATATGAGTACGTCTTTCAGTTTACTTTCTGAAACTTTCATTAATTTTTTCTGAAAATTTTTGCGAAGATAGACTTATTTGTGGTATCCTCGTGATAATACTTTCCATATCCGTAGTTGTACCCATAGTCTTTCTTCCTGGTTTTAAAGCCATTCAGCACGGTATAAATTTTTGTAAGCTTTTCATCTTGAAGATACGAAGAAATATTGTTCGCAAAATATCTTTTGGAAAAATTAGAACGTACAACAAGAATTGGGATGTCTGTGAGCTTCAACACTTCAATTCCATCTGAAACTACCCCAATTGGAGGGTTGTCCACTATAATGACATCATAGCTTTTCTTCAAATCTTCAATCATTATTTGGAACTTGCCATTTAAGATCAATTCATAAGGGTTAGGAGGAATGGTTCCTGCTGAAATTACATCCAATCCATTACTTGTGGATTGAATCACTTCTTTTAATTCCGAATTCCCGGATAAAACATCACTAATCCCTTTTTTATTATCCAAACCGAGTCCTAAATGAATTTTAGGTTTTCTAAGATCCATGTCAATAATCAAGGTTTTTTTCCCGGAAAGGGAGTAAATAGAACTTAAGTTGATCGAAACAAATGTCTTTCCTTCAGAAGGAATTGTACTACTAACTCCAATAAGGAGTGTGTCTTCGCCCGAGTTTTTAGATACAAAATTGATATTGGACCTAATCGTTCTGAAGGATTCCGAAATGGAAGATTTTGGGTTTTTAAACACTTCTGAACTTGAAAATTCACTTTTGGTTTTTAGGGATGGGATAAAGCCTAAAAAACCAATTCTTGGATCCAATAATTTCTTGAGTTCTTCAGGGCTGTTTATTTCATTATAAAGAATGTAGCGAACAAAAATCAGAAGGAAACCAAAAAAGAATCCCAAAAGAATGGCCATGGTGATGATAAGTGTTCTTCTTGGAGAAATTGGAGATGTTGGTAACTGCACATCTTTCAAGATCAAATTGGATGTTGTAAAACCTTCTTTAGAAATCGAATACTGAGCTTTCTTCTCTAGTAATAGGATATAATATTTTTCATTCAGTTGGAATATCCTTTCCAATCGGGATAGTTCTAATTCTTGTTCTGGAATGTCTAGAAAATTCGTTTCGATTTCGGCTATCTTTTTGTCTAGTCCATCTTTTTGAGCTTTTATTTTTAGGGTGAAAGCACCTAGCATTCTGCGAATAGTGTTCACTTGAGCCGTAATCTTTTTATCGATAATCTTGATATTGGCATTCTTGTCTGTTCTCGAGAAGGCCGCATCTTCACGTTCCAGCAAAAGATCATGAAGTGTGTTCACTTGATTGGTCAAAGCTCTTTCAAACTGGGACCCAACAATACCAGGAAGCAAATTGTATACCTCCAAGCGGTTTGGAGCCTCATTAATCACATCATTGATTGTGTTGATTAAGTTTTGTTCCAGATCTAGGACCACTTTTTCGCTTTCCAAACCTGTAATTCTGGTAAACAGATTTTCCGCTTCAATTTTTGGATTTGGGACTTTATTCGTCTGCTTAAAGTTTTTGATTTTCACCTCCGAAAGTTCCAATTCGTAAGAGATCGAATCCAGCTGTTCTGTAATAAAAGAGAGTATTTTAGCCGAACCTTTTTGTTTCTTCTCAAAATCGTGTTGAAAAAAGGTTTGAACTACCGATTCCACTACATTTTTGGATAATTCCGGATTGTTGGAACGGTAGGTAATTTGAATCGATTTTGCTTCCGGGTTCAATACCTTAACATTCAAATTGGGAAGATAAGCTCTGGCAAGTTGACCAAAATCATTGAAAACAAAATACAGTTCATTTTCCTGGAGGTTGGAATTGAGAATATCCCAGTTTTTTACATTTACTAGAATCTTGAAAAATTCATTTTCATAAGTTTTTCCAACAGCAATACGATCGATTTGATGTGAACCACTGAAATCGTATTCCAGAATCAATTGATTTCCCTCGGTCGAAACCGAAATGTGTTTCCCTACAATAGCGGAGTCTTTTAAAGTTAAGGGAAGTATCAAATAACTGGTAGCCTTGTACTTTTCCTCGGTTAGAATATCTCCTTTCGAAAAATAGGAAACATTTAGTCGGAGTCTTTTAAGAGCTTCTTTTAGAATTAGCTCAGACTTCAAAAGTTCCACATTACTGGACAATTCATCTCCTATAGTAGAAACATTTTCAATGTCAACGATTTTCTTTCCTTCATCGATACTGCCTAATTGAATGATACTAGTGGCCTCGTAAATAGGCTTGGTATACCTCAGGTAAACGTATGCAATAGAGACAAAAACAAAAATAAATATCAGCGTCCAATACCAGCTTTTTCGAACGGTATTGGTTAGAATATCAATATCAAATTCGCGATTGAATATTCTTTTAGGGCCGATATTGTTTTCGGTCTGACTCACTATTTAGTAAAAGATTGAATGATGACCACAACTGCTGCTGCCGAGGTGATTATCCCCAAAATCGGTGCGATTTCAGCTAGTAATTCTCTTGAAATTTGAGCGACTGGTTCAACATAGATATAGTCATTGGCTTGCACAATCATGTCGGCATCGGCCAATCCTTCTATTGTAGAAAGGTCGATCAAATACACTTCACGCTTTCCTTCGACCATTCGCATCACTTTGATTTTCTTAGCTTTTCCTCTTTCGGCTAAACCTCCTGCAAGTGCAAGTGCTTCCAGGAGAGTCGTATTGTTATTTTTCAACTGCACGACTTTCGCATCACCTCCAGAACCAGGAAAAACGACAACCCTGTTATTTGTTACACGAATCTGAACGAATGGTTCGATATAATAATCTGAATAGACTTTTTCAAGATAATTCTCGCATGAATCCAAGGTGAGTCCAACAAGTTTCACTTTGCCGATAATTGGCAATTTAACCGAGGAGTCCTGCTCTACTTTATAGGTAATCACATTTCCTTGGTTTAAGGCTTGGTTATTATTTTGGTTTTGATTGGACTCTCCAGAAACAATATCCAAGATTTTGAATCCTTGGTTGGAAAACAATCTGAAGTTAATTTCATCATTAACCGACAATCGATATTCCGGATTTTCAACATCAGGAATGGTGTCGTACGGATATTTTTTTGTGGTTTTAAACATCAAATCCGAATTAATCCCACAAGAATTAAGGATTAATGCAAAGATAGCAGCAACCGCAAAGGGTAGTAGAATTCTATATTGTTTAAGTCTCATTCAGACAAAAGTTTTTTGTACAATTTCTCCATGTCAGCACACAATCTCGTGTAGCTGAATTTTTCTCTTACGAATTCCCAGCCATTTTGTGACATATTTTCCAACATTTTTTTGTCTTCAATCATTTCTGAAAGCTTTTGGACATAGGAATTGAGATCGTTTTTCTCGATAATAAAACCGGTTTTACCTTCGTCTATTATGTCTTGCACACCACCTACATCAGTTGAAATTACGGGCGTTCCAGATGCTTGAGCTTCAATTAAACTTACCGGGGTACCTTCGTTTTTAGACGTTAGTGCGATGATGTCCATTCCGGCATTGAAGCGATCGATATCATTAATCCAACTGGTCATGAGAATGCGTTCGCTCCCCAGTTTTTTGTTTAGTTCCTTCACTCGTGCTTCGATTTCTTCTTTTAGTTCCCCGTCTCCAACTATGAAAAACTTAGATTTTTCGATGGCTGATTTCGGAAGGTTTTCGATTACATTTAAAAAGAAATCATGGTCTTTTACTGGAGCCAATCTTCCAATGATTGCCACTGCGATTTCTCCTTCTTTCAAGTTGTATTCGCTTCGAACTTGCTTTCGGTTTTCTTCCTTTCCAGAATTGAATTTACTTAGATCGAATCCTAGCGGGATGACTTCAATTTTTTCGGGAGGACAAATTTTATGGATGCTTCCAATTTCCTCTTTCTGTTTATTGGAGATGCAAATAATACGAGTCGATTTTCTTGCTAGTTTTCTTTCAACCGTTTTATAAAAAGTTGTTTTTACTTTGCCGAAATAGGAATGAAAAACATGTCCGTGAAAGGTGTGTAGGATCACCGGTACTTTTTCTTTTATGGCTGCTTGTCGGCCCAGAGCTCCTGCTTTTGACGCGTGTGTATGCACGACATCCGGTTGAAATTCTCGGATGATTTCGCGTATTTTTTTGAGTGCTTTTTTATCTTCTTTGAAACTGATTTCTCTTTTTAGTTCAGGAATGATCACAGGTTTCAGTCCATAGCTTTCGGGAATATGAAGGCTGTCTGTTTCATGAATATCGGGAACACCGCCAACAAGCATCGTTTCAAATTCATCACTCATGAATCGCGACAAAAATGTGACATTGTAAGTTGGACCGCCAAGATTAAAACGGTTAATAATTCTCAGTACTTTGATCTTCTTCATTTAGTGTGTCATGTTATCGGCATACCAATATTGAAATACGAGGAAATTCCATAAAACGTAAATGCGGTCGCCAAAATTTTTTGTTTGTCTTTCTGCAATTAAGGATTCGATCTGGTTGGGGTTGAAGATATTTTGTTCTTCCAAAAAGGTTTTAGAATAGAATTTCGGGTCGACTTGTTCCCAAACCGAATTGATCCAAAACTGAAGGGGAACCTCAAAGCCTTTTTTTGGTCGATCCCATAATTCCTTGGGCAATTGGTCTTTGAAGGTTTCGATTAAGATATGCTTATTCTGATGGGAATTGATCTTGAATTCTTCCGGTAAGGAATTCGCAAATTCAACGACTTTGTGGTCCAAAAATGGGGTACGAACCTCCAAAGCATGGGCCATGGACATTTGATCCACCTTTTTCAGCATATCCCCGGAAAGGACAATCTTCTGATCTGAAATTAAAATATCATTGATGGATGTGATTTCTGGAATATGGAGTAGTGCTTTGGTATTGGGTTTAGAATCTGATTTTAAAATCTGGTACCCGGACTGACTCCCATTCGAAATCCAATTAATATAGCGTTCAGTTGGATCACTTTGTATGCCCTTATTCAGTTTAGAAAATTTGCGTTTCAGATTGCTGATTTTTGAAGTACGTGATTCGGGAAATGGCTTTAAAACCGTGTTGCCGATGCTCGCCGCCATTTTTTTAGCCAAACCCATGTTCCGAATGATGTATTCGGCTCGATATTTATTGTAGCCTGCAAATAATTCGTCTGCGCCATCACCGGACAGACTCACTTTTACTTCCTTGGCTGTGTATTTGGATAGAATATTGACTGCAATTGCTGAAGAGTCTCCAAATGGCTCATCAAAGCTTTGAATAATCGACTCGAAATTATTTGTAAAATCGGAGTCTTTTAGTTTGAAAACAGTGTGGTGTGAACCAATCTTTTTCGCTACGGCATTGGCAAAATTGGTTTCATCAAAATAATGGGCATTTTCAAATCCGATGGAATAAGTATTGAGATGCGTTTTATGGTTTTTAGCTAATGTGGAAATGATAGAAGAGTCGATTCCTCCACTAAGAAAACAACCAAGATCGACATCTGAAACTAGTCGATTAAGTACGGAATTATTTAATTTTTCATTCAAATCCGCCTTCGCTTCATCAAAAGTTTTTTCGTATTTCGGTTTTGGCTCAATAGAATAGTATTTTTCTTTTTTTAAAGAACCATTTTCAATTTCGATTAGTTCCCCAGGCTCCAATTTGAAGACATTTTCAAAAATAGCATAGGGGGCAGGAATATAGGTGAGTTCAAAAAATAATTGCAAGGCCTCTTTCGAGATCCTTTTATGAGCCATTAATTTCGAAATCGGTTTTAATTCAGAAGCAAATAAAATGGAGGAGTCTGTGCTATGGTAATACAAAGGTTTGATCCCCATGCGATCTCTAACAATCAGTGTTTTATTTGTTTGTGCATCGTGAAAAGCGAAGGCGAAAAAACCATTAAGTTTCTCAATACAGGTCTTTCCTTCTTGAATCAGAAGATGAAAAAGAACTTCGGTATCGGAAGAGGTTTTGAACTGAACACCCTGTTGGATTAACTCATTTTTGAGCTCGTGAAAATTGTAAATCTCCCCATTAAAAATGAGATGATACCTTTCATCTGGACTCACAAAAGGCTGATTGGATCTTGAATCTGTATCGATTATGGAGAGTCGGACGTGACCAAAGAGATTGTTTTTGGCAAATCTTTTGAAGGTAGTATCGTCCGGACCTCGGTGCTGAATCAGGGATAAGGCCGAATTAAATGCTTCATCTTCAATTGTTTTAACATTGTTTTCTGAAAAATTAATATAGCCGAGAATCCCGCACACAAGTTTTTTACGCAAATTTAACAGACAAAAGCAATAATGGCGATCATGAAGAAAGGAATAATTATCATCTTAATGTTGATTTCTGGGCATTTTACAGTGAATGGACAGACAAATTCGGTACAATCCAAGATCAATGCGATCCATGCCGATAACTATATGAAAAACGCATCCATCACTTTTTATGCGGTTGACATGACGACTGGAAACGAGATCGCCAAGTTAAATGAAAACACCAGTTTGATTCCGGCTTCGATCATGAAATTGTTTACTTCTGCCACAGCTTTCCAAATTCTAGGAGCCGGACATCGAATGAAAACGGAGATTTTCCATGATGGCGAAATTGATTCAAACGGGGTACTTCATGGGAATATTTATATTGAAGGTTCCGGTGATCCAACATGGGGTTCTCGTTTCTTTACCAAGGAAGGAAAAGAGAAGGCGTTTTTAAAAACATGGGTGGATTCAATCAAGGCTTTTGGCATCAAAGAAATTGATGGATGTGTGATTGCAGATGGATCGAGTTTTTCCTATGACGGAGTCCCTGGAGGGTGGAATTGGACAGACATGGGGAATTATTATGGTTCGGGTCCAGCAGGTTTGAGCATTTATGATAATATGGCCTATCTGCATTTTAGAACTGGAGAAAAAAGTGGTGATCCAACCGAAATTGATTGTATTGAGCCGCATATTCCGAATTTGGTATTTAGAAATGAAGTTTTGTCTTCGGATAAGAATAAAGATAATTCTTATGCTTTTGGAGGACCGTTTTCTTACGATCGATTCGTGGTTGGAACATTACCGAAACAGAAAGATGATTATAAGGTAAAAGTAAGTATTCCCGATCCGGAAGAATTCTTTGGCTATGAATTTACCAATGCCTTGGAGCACTATGGAGTCAAAGTGAAATACAGAAATTTGACCATGCGTCAGCTGGCTTTGACCAAAGAAGAAAAGGATTCCATCAAGCTGACAAAAATCGAGACTTTCAAAGGACAAAAGTTGTATCGAATTTTGAATTTAGTCAATCAGCGAAGTGTGAATTTATTTGCAGAAGCCGTGCTCAATTATATGGGTGCCCGCAAATATGGAAAAGGGAATGCCTGGAATGGAACCAAAGTCGTGGAGGGTTATTGGAAAGCAAGAAATAACATGACTGGATTCTATATGAACGACGGATCAGGCTTATCCAGAACCAACGCCGTATCCGCCAAACATTTTGTGGACATGTTAAAGTATATGTCGACCCAAAAGTCCTTTGAAACCTTCAAAAAATCTTTAGCACAAACCGGAAAAAGAGGAACCATCCGATCCATGTGCCGAAATGGAGCTGGATACACCCGCGTGCATGGAAAATCAGGATCCATGAATCGCGTTCGTGCCTATGCAGGCTATGTCGACTCGAAATCAGGAAAGAAGATTGCCTTCGCGATTATCTTCAATAATTTCAATTGCTCCAGCACCTCAGTGAAGAAGATGTGTGAGAGTTTGTTTAATGTTATGGCGGCTTATTAGGGGGAAGAGCAAGAGTGGGGTTTATGGTTGAATGGTGGAGAGGTTTGATTGTTCAAAAACGAATTTTGGTAAAACCTGCGACACTTCGACTGCTTCTCGACTCCACTGCGTTGCGCTTGAATCTGCTCAGTGACCGTGGGTTGGGGATTAGTCTGGTTGGCCGCACAACGAGAAGTCAAGTTTTTCGGGATGGTATTGCGGCCAACTTTACTCATAGTCTATACTCCGGTCCCTGAGCAGCTTGAGCATTCATGTAACAAAGTGGAATGAATAGCCGAAAGCGTGTCGAAGGGTTTGGGGTTTAATTGACGGAATAAAAGAGTAGGATTGATATTTTCACTATACCTTAAATCATCGGAATTGGAATTTTTAAATGCTCAAGTTTTATTTCTTCGTATATCTCCAAACAAACACCATTGCTAATACAGATTGCCAAATAAAGACTAATATTAGTATTGGAATCGCAGCTATACCAGCATTTGAATCATATTTGAAATTCTTCTCCCAGGCTATCAAATCCCATAGGCTTTCATTAGCAAGAATAAGGAATAGGCAGGCAAGTAGAAGAATTAGCCTCCAGTCAAAACGTTTGATGATTCCAATTATTAAAGCACAAAGAACGATTGTCGTTAGTGTTAGCTTAAATTTCATTATAAACAAACTCTTGGCTTCGAAATCTCCTTCAAGAAATGAAATCAGGGATTTGTTTATTTCAGGATGGCTCCATAAGGCATAAAATGAAAACATCAATGCCATTGGAAGCAAAAATAAAAGAAGCGATTTTGCGTAAGGTGACAAAGACATTGCAAAAGGTGATTTAAAAAGTCTGTTCTTATGAATTATTCGAGACGCACTCCCTCACCAATTCCGCACCAACTTCCACATCCCACTGACAATTCCCAATAGAATCGATCAACGCACAAAGGATTTTATCCTCCTTGTTTTTCTTGTCGAATTGGATGAGGTGCATGACTTCTTCGAGTTCTTCGGAATCTAATTTTAGGGGTGGGTAAACGGATAAGATATGTTCCTTTATTGAGTTGGAATCTTCTTTTGGTAAAATCCCGAGTTCGACTGCGATTTCGGCTTCAATCATCATTCCCCAGGCTACTCCGAGTCCGTGGACAATTGGGGATTTTGTTAGATACATGCCTTCGATGGCGTGGCCGACGGTGTGACCAAAATTGAGCGTTTTTCTTAGTCCGCCTTCTTTGAAATCTTGTTCTACGACCTCTTTTTTAATTTCAATGGATCTTTTGATGAGGTCTAGTCTGCCCGGTACTTCTTCGGGTCTCACTTTTTTGAGTTCTTCGTAGTGGTTGGCATCTGCAATCAATCCATGCTTGATCATTTCAGCATAACCAGAATATAATTGCACAACTTCCAGCGTTTCTAAAAATTTGGGGTCGATAAAAAGGGCTTTGGGTTCAGCAAAAACACCAATCTGGTTTTTCAGACTACCTAAATCCACGCCCGTTTTTCCTCCGATACTTGCGTCTACCATGGAGAGTAAAGTCGTTGGAATATTTATAAAATCAATTCCTCTTTTGTAGATCGAAGCCATGAAGCCGCCCATGTCCGTGATCACGCCTCCACCAAGATTGATCATTAAGTCATTTCTTGAAAGATTGTGTTCTGAGATCACTTGCAAGATTTGTTCTACTAAAGGAAGGTTTTTGTACACCTCACCGGCTGGCAATTGAAGTACCTCGGCCTCCTCAAGTATTGGGAATGCATTTAAAAGGCTTTCGAGACAAAAATTATAACTGTTTTCGTCGGTAATGATGACGATTTTCGAATTTGGATAATCTTTTTGCAGAATTTCCCCTAGACTCCACTCATTTATGGAGCTCAATTCAATTTTATAATTTTTCGTCAGAATTTGTTCCATTACAGACTTTGGTTTATCAGTTTTGGATTGTTTATGATCTGATGCACATATTTATTGCTTCGGATGCTTTCCATGGCAAGCAAATGTTCAAACCTATGGCAATCGGAACCTATGAGGTCGATGACATTTTTTTCAATTAAAGTTTGTGCTTGTTTTTGGATGTCTTTACCATAGCCTCCTGTCAGCGAATTTAAATTCAACTGAAGTAAAACTCCGCGATTGATATAATCCTCAATTTTTTTCCATTGATTGATATAGTAAGGATATCTCTCAACATGAGCCAAAATAGGCTGGTAACCTGCAGAAGTTAACTCAAAAATGACTTCTTTCACAATTGCAGGTTCGTACTGAAACGATAATTCGAAAAGGACATAATTTTTCCCGAAAGTCAGTAAATCTTTTTTGTCAATTAATTCCTGAAAAGAGGTGTCGGTATAATATTCCGCCGCAGCTTCAATCTCAATATTCAGATTGGGGTCTTTTGAAATGGCTTCCTTCACTTTTTCCAGTCCGCCGTAGATGATTTCTTTATTATTATTGAAATAATCTGACATGA
>JAUICI010000121.1 GCA_030427935.1 Bacteroidia bacterium
AGAACACTTATGTGCTTTTTATTGCTTTAATTTAATACAAACTTTGGTCCAAAAGAGGCGACTACAAAATCTTTAGTTCAACTCTTCTGTTCATCTTTTTTCCTTCCGGAGTATCGTTTTTAGCTTTTGGTTTCGATTCACCATAACCAACTGATGTTAGGCTAGATGAACTCACTCCTTTAGAAATTAAGTAATCTCGAACTGCTTTGGCTCTATTTTGAGATAAGACTAAGTTCTTTTGTGTATCTCCATCAGAATCCGTGTGTCCTGCAATTTCAATTTTCAAATTCGGATTGCTGTTCATGATTTTAACAAGTCGATTCAACTCGGAAAAAGACTCTTTTTTCAAAACACTTTTACCTGAATCAAAGAAAAGGTTGTTTAGTGTAAGAGACTGACCTTTTTCAATAGGTACCAAGAATAGGTTTACTTCTTTTTCTCCATATTCAGAAATGTTGGTTAAGTCGATATTGTTTGAAACGGAGATGAATCCATCCGCACTTGCTCTAAACCCGTAGTTCTTACCTTTTGGTAAAATGATTTTATATCCATTTTCAACCGTTGCATAAGCAATACCTAACTTCTTTCCATCGGTTAAGTCTTCGTATTCGATTGCACCTTCAATCACTTCATTTGTCTTGGCATTGTAAACTTTACCCGTAATCAAATTCAATAATTCCGGTCTGATTTCTTCACCGATTTTCACTCTGAAGATATCTTCTTCACCAAGTGAGTTGTCACCCGTAGACACCATATAACCATATTCACCTTTTGCATCTAAAGTAAGCATCCCAATCTTCAGAGTTGATTCCTTTACCACAGTTTACAGGATCCGACCAGTTCGTCCAGGTGTCATCTAATCTTTTCGTCATAAAAACATCCGCAGAACCATATCCTTCGTGTCCGTAGGAAGAAAAGAACATCGTCATACCGTCAGCAGCAATATAAGGCGTGAATTCCTCCGCCCAGGTGTTGATGTTTGCTCCCATGTTTTCTGGTTCCGACCAACTTCCATCATCTTGAAGGAAAGACACAAATAAATCTTTTGCTCCGTAGGACTTTTCGTTTTCACATGCTGAGATCAGTTTTAGTCCATCAGGAGCCAACCAAAACCCTGAATACTGATTCACATTCTTGTAATTGGTGATTTCCACTTTTTTCGGCTTTTGCCATTTTCCATTTCTTTTGATTCCGTAGGAAATTCCATTGGTCATACTTCCATCTTCCAAATAAACATTTCCGAATAGAGCCGAGTTTTCATCAGGAGACATGGAAATAATATAGTTGTGATATTGATTGTTGATAGGCGCATCCATCACGACCATTGGGGACCAATTCCCATTTTCATCCAGTTTAGAATAGCCGATGTCCGTTTTAAGTTCTTTTCCAATATTCTTATCTGGATTGTCTTCGAATGCGAAGTACATCGTTTTTCCGTCAGCTGAAATAACAGGAGATTTTTCTGTGTATTTTGAATTTACATTCGGACCAAGGTTTTCAAGTTCACCTAAAGTGGCATTCTTGATATACTTCATTTTTCTCTTAACATGCTTTACTTTGATGTAATCCACTTCCATTTTACTAGAAGAAGGAACGAAGAAACCTAGTCGATCACCCACATAAAGTAGTTTGGACGCAGCGATTGTCTTTAGCATTTTATTATTGATGTAAATCTTAACTTCATTTCCTTTTTTATCAACCTTAAGCACATTCCACTCATTGATTCCTTTTATGGTTCCAGTATCGTCTTTTTTCCAATCGACCACTTTGTTTGACTTCTCTCTTTCCTTGTTGAGGACTTTGTAGTAGTCTTTAGAAACATATATTCGGATATAATTATTCCAATCATCGAAACCATATAAAATTCCAAATCCATATTCCTCAGAACCTGAAGTTTGTTTGAATTTAGTCTCGATTGTATAGTCTTGATGTGGATCTAATTTAAAATCTCTTAAAAAATGGTTGGTTGAAGAAGTATCGAAATTATCTAGGTAATAGATTCCGTTTTTAATACTCGCTTCTTTCGTTCCTGATTTTCCAGTGAACCAATTGTTTTGGTTGTTATTAAAATCTTCTACGAATTCCGTAGGTTGTCCAAAAACATTGGATTGTATAAGTAATGTAACTACCGTTACAAGGAAAAGTATCTTTCTCATTTTGAAAAGTTTAGTTTAATATGTCGCCGAATTTATTAAAAATTCATTGATTTTAGGAAGCTTAACAGCTAAAAACTCAGGATTTCGAGATAAAAAATCTAAAACAGTTTAATTCGAATTTCACCACTTGTGTTAATATTCAAAGATGGTTTAAAATCTATTTGTTTTGTTTGCATTATAACTCGATCCATTTGTACTTTTTTCTGCGACAAATAATTCTGAATTGCTGAGATTCTAGCTTGCAGAACTTCAGTTTGACCAGCTTGCAAGTTTCCACTAATCATATTGTTGTAGATTTCAATTTTGATACTTGGGTTCAATCGCATCATTTCAGCTAAACGATCTAATTCCAAGAAGGATTCGGGACTTAGATTCGCAGTTGAGCCTTCAAAAAAGATGTTTTCCAAAGTGAAATCTTGACCTTGTTCAACTGGAACTACATAGAGGTCCACAGTCTTTTCTCGATAATCAGACAGATTAGTCAAATCTAAATTATTAGCAATCGGCATATATCCTGGGACATTCGCTTGAAAACCGTATTTATAGCCTTTAGGCAATACAATTTGAAATCCATCTTGTTGTGTAGAGTAAGCGGTTCCCATTCTTTGACCCGTTAAAAGATCATCGTAATACACGTCGCCATTCAAGACTTCCATGGTCTGTGCATTGTAGATTTTTCCTTTCACCAATTCAAGTGCTTCAGGGCGTGAGCTCGGCGCCAATTCGATTTGGAAAATATCTTCATCACCTAAAGAATTCTTTCCAGTGGAGACCATGTAAGCGTTCTCACCTCGGGCATCTACCGTAAAATAGGCATCCCAACCTTTTCCATTGATTCCATTCCCTAAGTTTTGAGGTTCTGACCAGTTTAACCAGGTACCGTCCAATCTTTTTGTCATGAAAATGTCGGCGCTTCCGTAACCGGGGTGACCTTTACTTGCGAAGTATAGAGTTTTACCATCAGCAGCCAAAAACGGGGCAAAATCATCAGCAAATGTATTAACTGTAGCTCCTATATTCTTTGGAGTGCTCCAGCTACCGTTACCAAGTTTTGTACTCACGAAAATGTCTAATCCTCCCTTGGATTGGGAGTTTTCAATTGCCATTAAAAGATGACCTCCTTCAGGTGTTAAAAAGTAATTGACATATTGATTTTTGTTTGAGAAATTGGCGATTTGAAGTGGGGTAGGCATTTGCCATTGTCCATTTCTTTTCACTGCGTAAGAAACCCCTTTTCCCATGGAACCATCGGAATAATAAGAGTTTCCAAATAAAGCGGAATTCCCATCAGGAGTTATGGATACCAAAAAGTTTGAGCTTTTATTGTTAATTGGCGCTCCCATGGCTTGTCTTCTCATCCAGTTACCATTGATTTCCTTATGCGAATACATGACATCATCTTTTTTGGTTCCACCTACGTTTGAAGGGGAGTTTGCTAAAGTGAAATAGAGGGTTCTACCATCAACTGAGATGATAGGACCTTTTTCGGTGTATTTGGAGTTGATATTGGGACCTAGGTTTGTGATTTTATCAGCTGAAGTAGGATTGTCAACCACATTGATTGGTCGTGTTAAATATTTGATTCTTATATAATCCACGACAACTTTTTGTTTGTCAGTTAAAATGATTCCGTATTTCTTCCCTACAAATTTGATGTTGTTTGGGGTAGCGGCAACTTTTCCATTGATATAAAGCTTTGTTCCCACAGTTGTTTTCTCCAGTTTGATGTGATTGAATTGTCCTTTCGATTTGATGATCCCATCGGGTAATTGTTTCCAAGAAAGCACGTTTTCACCTTTTCCATTGATGATCTGCCAGATTTGAACCATGCCATTGTCCGAAATCAAAATTCTTGTGTAATTATCCCAGTTATCCCAAGCTAAAACTAGTCCAAATCCCTTTTTTTTCGATCCTTTTTCTAGTTTGATATTAGCTTCGATCGTATAGGGCACTTCTGGGTTAATCATGAATTCTTTGTAAACGATGTTTCTAGTTTCTTTCAAATAAGATTCAAAAGAATAAAAACCACCAAAGACACTTGCTGTTTTCTTCTTGTTATTGCCTTCGTACCATTGATTGGTATTGTCATCGAAGTCATCAAAGAAAGTCTCAAAAGTGTTTTGAGCAAAAAGGGTAGAACCTAAAATAAGAAATGCAAATAAGTAAAGTTTCTTCATCATATGAGTTTTCGAATTCCTAAAATCAAAGTACAAAAATTTAGCCAAAGCCATTTGAAATCCAAGACATTAACTATATCTTAACAAAATACTTTAAAATTCTCAAGGATGAAAATACTGATTTTATTTATAGTACCGGTTTACCTATTGTCTTGCAGTCTAGATTCTCTAAGTGGGAAAATAGAGGAATTGGATGAAGAAAAAGTAAAGAAAGAATACTGCAAGAAAAGGGATTGGGACTATTCAAAAATGAAAAATGATGTCTGTGTAGTTATTGATTCCGAATTCAAACATTTCGCTTCCATTGGAACTTTTGCCAGTGATCGCGGTTGCATGGGAGAGGAGTGCTATTTTGGAGGAAATTATGGGAGTTTGTCCGAATTAACACCGAAAGCTCTGGAACACTATGGATGGGGCGATAAAAGTAAAAGAAAAGAATTGGCTCGAAAATGGACAACCGAGATTGTGTATGTTTGGGAATCAGCCTTAACATCTAAACCATCAAGAGGTTTTTCTGAGAGTGAATATTTTGATCCACAAGTCAGTGAAAAAGATGGAAGTATTCATGTGAAACTATGGATTCGCGAACCAGCGGGCATGTTGAATCAATCAGATTATCGCCTTGCAGAAGTTATCTACTCTTCTAAGGGAGAAATTTCCAGTATTAAAAATCTCAGAAATAAAACGGTTTTTCCGGAGGATGAGTAGAACCTACTTCCCCTCAAATTCCAATTTCCACATACCTCTGAGCTCACCTAGATTGTAGTCTCGGGCTTTGTCATTTGGGTAGAATTCGTCCAGTTTGGCGATGGTGCCTTCTAAGATATCTGTTCCGGATTGACCATGACAATTCAAACAAGCCGGATTAGCGATGTAGATTGGTCTATAATAAATATGCTTTCCATCCATGTTAACGACGGTATCAGCCATTTGTACATTGGCTTCACCTGATTTGTAGTGATTCCAAAATGGCAAATCGGCATCAGCTAAATGATTGGATTCATTTCTATTGCGCTCGGAAACTCGGCTGATTTTAACCTTATGTGCTTGTGATAAGGAATCTGTAATCGTCATTGCATTGATATTGCAATATTGAATCGCGGCATTTGGTCCGCCCATTTTCATGGCTTGCCCCACATGTTTGAGTAAAGTTTTCTGAGCCGTATTGGTAATATCAAGTCCTAGGTCGCGATAATTCGGAGTCGTTTCTTTAACTTCTTCCTTTTTTGAAGACTTTTCCTCTTTTTCAGAACCACAGGCGTAAATGAGTCCGACGAGTCCGAAAGCAATAATGATTCTTTTCATATTATCCTAGATTGTGGAATACCTGTTGTACATCATCATCCTCTTCCAGTCTCTCGATGAGCTTATTGAATAAAACTTCATCTTCTTCTGAAAGTGTTTTGGTATCTAGAGGAATTCTTTCAAAACCGGCAGACTTTATTTCGATTCCTTTGTCTTCCAGCCCTTTTTGGAGGTTTCCGAATTCAGCAAATCCACCGTAAATAATGATTTCATTGTCCTCATCATCTTTATCGACTTCTTCAGCACCAAAATCAATTAGTTCCAATTCTAGTTCTTCCACATCGAAATCTCCGGCGTCAATTTTGAACATGCATTTACGATCAAAAAGGAAGTCCGTCATTCCTTGTGTACCTAAAGAACCATTGAATTTATTGAAAGCTGCTCTAACATTGGCTACGGTTCTCGTTGGGTTATCGGTTGTTGTTTCTACAACTACTGCTACACCTCCAGAAGCGTAACCTTCATAGATCATTTCATCATAGTTGGCCGTGTCTTTATCCGATGCTTTTTTAATGGCTCTTTCAATATTGTCCTTCGGCATGTTTGCAGCCTTCGCATTCTGAATGATGACACGTAATTGCGAATTACTCTCCGGATTTGGCCCACCTTCTTTAACAGCCATGGAAATCTCTCTACCTATTTTGGTAAAGGTTTTGGCCATTTTCCCCCATCTCTTTAATTTTCTCTCTTTTCGAAATTCAAATGCTCTACCCATGATTTATGATTTTCCCCAAAAATATAAATTTTTTCATTTCTGATTAAGCTGAGCAAAGGCGGATTCTAAATCTGGATAAAGGAATTTATAACCACTTTCCAAAAGTCGTTCAGGGAATGCATAAATGCTTCCTAGTATGAGATCTGCTTCTGTTCCAATGATTTTTGCCCCAATTTTTATGGCAAATGCTGGGGCAGGGAGACCAATTGAAATCTTCATGCTTTTTCTTAAGGCTTTCATGAATTCTTTATCGGATCTTGGATCAGGACTGCAAGCGTTTACAGGGCCTTCAATGCTTTCATTTTCGATAAGAAACTCAACGATCGCCAAGATATCATTCAAGTGAACCCAAGGAATCATTTGTTTTCCATGCCCATGGGTTCCTCCAAGGCCAAATTTGGTCTGTTTTTTCAAAACTGCTAATGCGCCTTCATCTCCTAGTACTACGCCGATTCTCATGGCCACTTTTCTGCATTTCGCATCATTTGAATCGAATAAAGCAGCCTCCCATTTTTGAACAACTTCTGAAATGAAATCAGTACCAATTTTATGGTTTTTCTCAGTCATTTTCTCATCGAAACTATGCGCGTAGATGGAGATTCCACTGGCATTAATCCAAACTCTTGGCGGGTTCTCAAGTGTTTCGATTGCTTTTCCAATTAAAGTAGTGCTATCAACTCGAGAATTAATGATTCCTTTTTTGTTTTTTTCGGTATGCCGACAATTGATGTTTTTTCCTGATAGGTTGATAACCGCGTATGCGCTTTCTAGCTCATTCTTCCAATCACCTAGGTTTTTGCCATCCCACTGAATGCACTGGATATTGTTTTGACTCTTTGATTCACTTCTTGAAAGTATACCTATTTGATAACCTTTTTTGGTGAAATATTGGCTAAGAGCCTGTCCAATAAATCCACTTCCACCGGCAATTATGATTTTCTTCATTCTTTCAAATTTACTATGAAATTAACTATCAATTTGCTTCTTGGTTCACTATTAACATTCAACTAACAAGAATAATTAGGAAACCCATTTGCTATTATCCATGCACTTCAACTTTCGTTATTGTTAATAAAACAACAAACACAATCACTTTAAGTTAAGATTTTAACTATATTGACTGTCAGCTAGTTAAGAAATATTGAGGGGGCTACCCTCCTGAAATCGATTTCATGATAGTTTAATTTTGTATTGACTTTTAGTTGTACTGTAAAATTGTGTTTATGAAGAAATCGATACTCATTATTAGTGTCATCACCTTACTTTCTACCTCTATTTTTTCTCAAAACAAAACCTTTCAATTAGATGCTGATGCAGCTTTTGTTCCAAACCTTGGCCAGTTTGATGCAAGAGATTGGCAATCGGATAAAATTGAATATGGATACAATCACAATCCATTCTATGTGTTTTTTACGAAGAAAGGGGTGACGTACAGGTTTGATCGAATTGTTCGAAATCCAAAAAGGGATAAGAAAGATCCAAATTCAGCAAAGAGAACCAATATTTCGGAATTAATCCACGCTACTTGGGTGGGATCCAATCCGGATGTGCAAATAATTGCAGAAGAACAAACCGATTTTTACTTTAATTACGGTGTTCGAAAAGAAAGATATGGTGCCGAACAATTAAAAGGTATCAATGGATTTAAAAAATTGACTTATAAAAACCTTTACGATAATATCGACTTGGTTTATGTTTTTCACCCAGAAGGGGGAATCAAATATTCTTTGGTTGTTCATCCAGGGGGAGATCCGAGTCAGGTTAGAGTTAAGTATTCATTTGATAAAACAAATGTAAGAGAAGAGAAGATTTCGATGCAATTGAATTCGAAAGGACAAATTGAGTTCAATACCTCTTTAGCTCAGTTGATCGAACATGCTCCTTATACATTTGACAAAGCAACGAATCAGGAAGTTTCATCAAAATATAAATTGGAAAATGGTGAAATGACTTTTGAATTAGGAAATTATGATCCCTCACATACTATTGTGATTGATCCATGGGTGATTTCACCAACTTTTACAACTTCAACTGCTGTTTGGGAGGTTGAAACTGATGGGGTAGGTAATGTCTATTCCATCGGTGGAGAAACTCCAATGGAATTGAAGAAATTCAATGCTGCTGGAGCTTTACAGTGGACTTATGTGACTCCTTGGGATACTGCTTCGGTTTGGCTAGGAACTCTAGCTACTGATAATGTGGGGAATTCCTATATCACCTCAGGAACAACACCAGAAATTGAACGAGTAGATGCCGCTGGAAACATGATTTGGCACAATAACAATTCAGGTTTTAGTGTGGAGTATTGGTCGATTACATTCAACTGTGATAAAACTAAATTAATTGTAGGTGGTACAGGAGCTACAGGTATTTTTGGAGGATTCCAGGCTAGAATTTACGATATTGATATTACAGACGGTTCTGTTAATACATTTCAGGTAGTTGGTACTCAAGGTGGAGGATTGACACCAGTAGAAGTAAGATCAATTTCTTCTTCAGTAAATGCGAAATACATTTATTTAACGCACACAGAGGTTGGAGCAATCAATCAAAACTTAGGTGCTTGTCCGACTACAGAACCGGTTTACCAAGTAGACAATACGGAGCATTTAGGTTATAAATGCGAAAACTATCTTCCGGTAGATCAAAATGGAGGAGGTTTAAAAGCTTTGGTGGCGAATGATCAATATTTTTATACACATGCAGGAGATATCATTATTCAATGGGATTTATTTACAGGTGCTCTAATTGGTTCTGCTAACATTCCAGGTGGAGTTGGTAATGCCGCATTTGGAGGCGTTGTGGTTCAAAATAGTGGATTAGCCGTAGATGATTGTGGGAATGTATATGTAGGATCCAAGAATCAGGTTCACAAATACGATCCAAACTTGAATTTATTGTCCTCAGCAGCTGTATCCATTGATGTTTATGATGTAAGTGTAAATGCCAATGGAGAAGTTATCGCTTGTGGAGCGCAATCCAATAACTCGAATAGTGGAAATAGAAATGGACGAATCGAATCGGTAAACTTATCGGCTTGTGCGCAATTTACATTGGTTTGTTGTGATGCAAACGTTTGTCCGCAAGATACTTTATGTGAAAATGATCCAGCAGTAAATATTGTAGCGAATACACCAGGAGGAACTTGGGGAGGTCCAGGAATGAATCCAACTACAGGTGTGTTTGATCCTGCTTCTGCTGGAGCTGGTTTACATACGATTACTTATACTTTAGCTTGTGGGTCTGATCAAATAGAAGTTTTTGTTGATCCATGTACAGTTTTAGATGCGTGTTTAGAAGCAAATGGAGATATTACAATTACAAACGGAACAGGTCCATTTGTTTGGGAAGAATGGGTGAGTACAACCGTAACACCAACAACAGAGGCTGAATGTACGGCTTGTGGAGGTAACTGGAGTGCTGGTTTCCCACCATTTATTCCGGCTTCTTGTGATGTCGCAAGTTGTACGGTAGATGATTGGGCGACTTTTGGAGGAACGACTGCAACTCAAACTCCTTCTGGTAATGCACCTTACCAAGTAACAGACGGATTAGGTTCAACTGTAACTATTGCGAATCCGGCTACTTTACCTGCTTGTTCATCTACATGTACACCACCGGATTTAGGGAATTTCCCAACGCACGTAACATGTGCAGGTGGATCAGACGGAGCCATTGATTTGGTTGTGACTGGAACTTCAACTTATGATTTTGCTTGGTCAAATGGTGAGACAACCGAAGATATTTCTGGTTTACCAGCAGGTACTTATTCGGTGACTGTTACAGATCAATCGGATCCTTCATGTACAGCAACTGCAACTATAATTATTAACGATGGAACAACTCCACCAGCTCCAACTGCTGGAACCGATGCGACTTATTGTAATGGTGATCCAATGGTAGATTTAACGGCTACTGCTGGTTCTGGAGGAACCTTGAATTGGTATTCAGATGCAGGTTTAACAACAAATATCGGAACAGGAACAACTTTAACTCCAGGAACTACTATTGGAGCAACAACATATTATGTAACAGAAACAGTAACTGGATGTGAATCTCCGGCGAGCTCAGTAACAATAACGATAAATGACAACCCTGTTATTACAGCTGAAAATTCTGCAGACATCACAAATTGTCTGTCGCCGGATGGTTCCATCACTATTACATCAAATGGAACTTCTTATGAATTATTTACTTCAGCAGGGGTGTCTGTGTCAACGAATGCTACAGGTTCATTTACGGGACTTGCAGCAGGAGACTACTATGTGGAAGTGAGTTTGAATGGATGTATGACCACATCTTCAACATTTACCATAGCCAATGCTTCTGCACCAGCGGCACCAGTTGCTGGAACGGATGCGACTTATTGTGTGGGTGATGCCATGATCGATTTAACTGCAACAGCAGGCGCTGGAGGAACCTTGAATTGGTATTCAGATGCTGGTTTAACAACCAATATTGGAACTGGAGGAACTTTAACGCCAGGAACAACTCAAGGAGCAACAACTTATTATGTAACAGAAACTGTTACAGGTTGTGAATCGCCAGCGAGTTCTGTGACGATTACCATCAATGTTTGTTGTGATTTGGATGTATCCACTGTAGTTACTGATGAAACTTGTGATGGATTAAATGACGGTTCTGTTGCCTTTACAATCAATGGAAGTGGAACTTATGATGTGATCATAGATGGAACCACTGAATTTAATGATGTAATGGCCGGAGCTCAAAACTGGATAGGTCAGGCCGATGGAACTTACGCTGTACAAGTTGTGGATATCAATGATCCAGCTTGTGATACAACATTTAATATTACTATTAACCCCGGTGCACTGATAACCATAACTTCTGAATCATCCACCGATATTACAGATTGTGTGAACCCAGACGGAACCTTTACGGTAACGGCAACGGGAGCCACATCTTATGAGCTTTACACAGCTGCGGGCGGTTTAGTAGCCACAAATGCAACAGGATCATTCACTGGTCTGAATGCAGGAGATTACTACGTGATCGCAACAGACGGAACTTGTACGGGTCAATCATCTACGTTAACAATAAATAACGCGTCAGCACCTGCTGCTCCGGTTGCAGGAACTGATGCGACTTATTGTGACGGTGATTTGATTGCTGATTTAACAGCGACAGCCGGATCAGGAGGAACATTGACTTGGTATGATGATGCTGGATTAACCAATGTAGTTGGTGGTGGAACAACTTATTCTCCAAACAATACAGTTGGAACAACAATCTATTATGTTACTGAAACAGTA
>JAUICI010000122.1 GCA_030427935.1 Bacteroidia bacterium
AGGAAAAAATGCTGACCGCGGTTTTGAAATTGGACATAATCAGTGACTTTTCCGAATTGGTATTTTCAAAAATCACCTTTGAAAGATTCTAGCCTTTTTGGTTACTTTTTTGGCAACTTAGCGCAGCGATCTCACTGACCGTAGGGAAGTAATGAAAAAAGTAACGAATGGATAAAGAACTCAAGATTCTGGTTATATCAATAACTCTAATGAAATCAGCCTAATTCTTAATTCAGGAGCATGGCCCGCGAAATCTTTATATACCATGAAAAACTTATTGTTTTCTCTATAAATTTTGCAATGAGAGTAAGGGTAATGATGAAAAGAAATTGGATACTTCTTATCCCAATAATTGATTTCTGTTTCAATTTCTTTTAAATCTTCTTTTGATCCTTCGATTTCCCCGATAAATTCTAATTTACTCAATTCATTTGCGTTGATCTTAGTCCAAGAATTATATTTCCCATAACTTGTTCTGTCTGACTTTTCCAACAATTCTATGATTTCAGAAGGCTTCATAATTCAAATCTATAACTTTTCCCATGAAAATTGACTTTTTAAGTTTTCGATATTTTTTCCGTGAGTTATTAAACTAGTTGGATCAGTTTTATTTAATATCGTAGCTTCAAAATAACCTCCAGATGTTTTGCCTCCAGGTATCCAAAGATCGTTTGCTCCAATTTCATTTCCATATGGGATGTTAAAACTCCAATCAGATTGATCTAGATAAAACACATATATATCGTTTTCTAATCCCGCTAGGTCATCAGTGTCATAACCCAAAGAAATTTCGATGTCTGAAATGTTACCAGAAGCCCTGTAAGTATCTATGACTTCATCCATATCTGACTTTAGCATAACAAATTTTTTAGCTGGAAAAGATGTATGGTCCCCCCCTTCAATCCAACTTTTCACAACAATAAAAGCACCTCCTTCAGAGTTGAACTTCGCCAAATGCTCATCAATATACTCCTGTGTAAGATAAGTAGATGGGTCAGGTCTTTGTCCTTTAGGTATGTTGAGAACTCTTTGGGCGTCCCATCCCGGTTTCCATGCATCGGAAAGTTGAAGAGTTTTGTGAGAGATGATAACCTCCCCACTACCACTCCTATAAACCCCAATATCCCCAGTTTCCACTGGTGAGTTCAAGTTTTTTCGGTATTCTAGGTTGTTGAAGAACTCTTCTAGTTGGTAGTTGGGTGGGATTTGTTCGCTCCAGATATTGGGTTCAAGGATGAATTCTCCGTCTTGGCTGACGCGTCCGATTTTGGTGCTGTTGTTGGTTTCGGAAATGTAATGGAGTTCTTGGGCTTGAAGGCCTTGGAATTTAAGTTTGCCGTTGACATTCGTTTTGATGTCGATGATGAATTGTTTGGTGCGAGTTGATAAATTCGAAATGGTTGAGGCCATGTTTTGGGCTTTGCTGGCCCAGTTGGCTTTTGTGATCGGGATTAAAACCGTGAGCACTGCAATGGTATAGCGTCCTCGAGCTTCTTCTCTTAAATAAATATTACTGTACTGACTCCCATCAAATTGGATTTCGTCCAATAAACGATCAGGGGAACTCAGTAGATTCCAAAGTGCTTGTCTGACTTCAGGCTTACACATGAGGTCAGTCATGAGTTCGACGATCTGACCAATACCTCCAAGTTCTTCTACGACGCCATTAAATAATCCGCACAAATAGGCAAATCTCAAGGATTTTTCCTCCTCCGTTGTTTGATCAAGAGGGTTGTACATGAAGATCTGCTTGTAGGTTGAAGTATAATTTGGGTTTTCTGGATTGTATATTCGATCGGGAATTTGCCCGAGATCAATTAAGGATTCAACTTGGGATGCAGCTGCTGTTCCAATCAAGTCCATACTCTCGCAAAACATATTCGAAAACAATTCCCAACTACAGTTCGATCCATAATAGGCTTCGTGTTGCACGTATTTGAATCTAGTTTGATCGAGTTCGTAAGTGGCTCTTCCGTCATGTCGGAATTCATATTCCATGAAGCAGCCTAAATCGTGGTACATTCGGTAATGCACGATGTCGTTTGTCGAAACCTGACTAAAATATTCTTCACCGAAAAAAATGTCTTCCGGTAAGTCTTTCACCCTTAAGCTATCTCCATTCTCAATTTTTGATTGATAAAGGGCTTCAAACTCATTTCGTTTCACATAATGGAAAAATGCGGCTCCGTCCATCGAATAGACAGCTCCTTCCAAAATGGCAATGTATTCGGTGTTTTGGTCTTTGAAACTAAACAAATGCGCACTACACTGAATATCCGAAAAGGAATGGGTGTGTACAGGTTTGCCGTAGATATTGACCCAAGCGAAATTTTTGTCGACCGACTCATAGCTCGGATCCAATTCAACTGCTTTAACAAGTGAGTTTGGATTCACAGGTCCGCCTTCTCCTTCGTCTTCTGGAATACAGTCGCCTTGATTGGTTTCATTGCAATAGGGGTTTGAACCTGTAAAACCACGAACTACTGAGATTCCAGGTGCGCAATCAATCTGATTTTCGGAGGAGATATTGATGCGGAATTTCGCAGGAATGAATTTATAAGCATACCGCGTTTTGCCATTTTTGGTAACGGCTTTTTTCTGGCAAACTCCTGTATTTGGACCAAATTCCTGTACTTCTTCGCATTCCAGACAGGGGAAGCAAACAAAATAATTATTCATGCTTTCCGAAATAATCTGCCCGCTCTGGATATTAGCTGAATAACACTGGCTGTATTTATTATAGTCTGCAGTTTCTGGATTTAGAGCGGTTAAAGCTTTGATCCTTCCGTTCGTCAGATGGTATCGAATTATACTAGCTTGCTGACTCGCTGAAAATTGAATTAGATTTCCTAGTCTTGTCTGAAAAGTCTGACATTCGGCATTTAAAATATGTGTTTGATTTTGATCAACTAAATCGAAATTATAGCTCACCACGGTATGCTGAAAGGCGGCATCTTCTTCATCATCTAGCCAATTGAACACAAATGGATTTCGCAACTGCTTCCATTGTTTGTATTGGAGCTGATTCTCATTTGAATAGTCCATGAGGTTTGTGGTACTTCCCGCGGGTATGTCCGGGAATGTGTGTTCGAGTCCGCCGAGTCCATGGCCCAATTCATGAGCATAAGTATGAGGCGGGGAATTGATTTTGATAAAGCCCACAGATCTGCCTCGAACCATATAACCATTGGTTGTCGCATCAGAAAATCCAGGGACTACGAAGAGGAAGAATTGGTTGCGGTTTACATTCGGGTGCTGCTCGAAATAGGCGTTTCGAATGGATCGCATTTCATCCGAATATTTTTGCATGAGATTGGTGTTGGGGACTTCCAGTAAACCATCGCTTCCGAAAATTTGGTTCCCCAAATTGGCCTCGTCAAATTCTACTTCCCATTTTATATTGGCTTGATTAAAAGTGGCGTCAATATAGTTGTGGATTTCGGTCTGACTCAAAGACTGATTCGTCAAATTGACAATTCTCAAATGCTTTGTTTTTTCTGGATAGACTTTCACCGACAATTTTCCGATTTCATCTTCGCGGTAATAAGCGTAAATGGCAACATCTTCTTCGAGATCTTCTAAATGGATTTTAAATTCATTCGTATTGATATTTACCTTATCAAAAGATTGTCCATTAAGAAGCTTGAATTCGAGATATTGATGGTCACAAGTATCACATTCGAGTTGTGCAAGTACATAGTCTGCTTCTTCTTCTCCTATCGATTTATAGGGGACTGTGTAAATACTTTGGTCGTCTAAACGGATCAATTCGTAAGCGTCCAGATCTCCATATTCATGTTTGTCAAAACCATAGGTCTGTTGGTTGTACCGTTTGAATTTTACTTGATAATTTTCACTCGCATCCAGATGGTCGTTTGAAGTTTCATAAGCCGAACTCGGGATAATTTGTCCGTCTGAATAGACCGCATATTGCATCCCATTTTCATCCACAAAAACCATGGGTTCATGTTCGAATTCAAAAGTAAGCGTGTCGTCTTCTAGGTAAATAATGATGATGCTATCCTGCACGTCGATATCCTCAATCACCCCATCGATATCGGTGACTGGAGCATTGTGAATTTCATTGTCTTGCATCCAGTTTTCAAGTCCTTCCGAAATAGCTAGAATTTCTCCTTGTCGAACCACATAATTTTGATCAACCAGAATATCTTCAAAAGAAACCCGGAGATTCAAAAGAATAAACGGAACTTGTATGGTGGCTAAACCTTTAAAATGTCCAGAGCCGATTTCTTCAGCTTGTTTGATTTTCATTTCGAACTGACCAATTTGCACGATGTCGTTTTCCCTGAGCGTATTTAAAGGTTGAAAGTCGGGGGGAATAGGAGGGAAGATGGTTGAGTTACATGCATAATTGGGTAATGGATCGGTCTCAAAAATGGAAGTGTTTGACCAATCCGAATATTGCCCATTGACTTCAGCTCGAACTCGCACTTCATAGGCAGTTTCAGGTTCCAAATTTTTGAGAGGAAGCGTGCTCGATTGTACATTTGAAGGGAACCAATGTGTACCACCGATTTTCCGATACTCAAGATGATAACTATTGATATTCGGGTCGAAATTCCACCAAGCAGAACCTCTTCTTGCTGAGATTCCTTCCGAGTTCAGGCTGATTTGAGTTTGGTTCAGAATATTTTGCTCAGGCGATCCATATCGAAACGAACAAACTTCCGAATAACCTTGGTTTTTAAAACTCGAACCTCCATTTGGATCAATGGCTTGAACTCTCCAAGCATACCATTGTCCTTCGATTAGTGCGGGGTCTGCAAGTGAATAATTGTAGAAAATATCAGTAGTGGTGGTCTCAAAAAAAGGAATGCTGCCATTTACAATCACATTCGGATCCATGCCTTGAGGTCTGATTTCGTAGAGTTGGAGCAGGTATTCGGTCGGAGAACTTACATCGAGATCATAGTGTAAGGGTGTCCAGTTGAAGCTTAAAAATTGGATATCAGAAAATGGAACCGTTGAACCACAAGAAGGTTGATTTATTATTGGTGGGTCAAACTTCGAAAACCAAATCATTTGACAACTTAAGTTTCCAAGAATAACCTGATTGGGATTGTGGTAATCGACTGCCTGAACACAGACTTGACAAGGTCCTTCGGGGAGGGATTTATTTTGTTCGTATGCAGATCGTGAAATACCAGAAAAAAGCATATTGTCCGGGTGCATATATGGCGTAAGGTCCGATCCGGATAAGGAAACAGGGGTGCCTGGTGTTAAGGGGATGGCAGGAACTGTTGCGAATGGAGTAGTTTCAATTTGATAATTGGCCCCGGTAAAACTGATTTTTAGCTTGATTTCATGCTGGGGTTCATAATAATCATTTAGGGTGATAATGCTTGAAAACTGGAAGTTTAGCGGATCTAGATAGTCGGGTATGTAGCTGGAATAGGGTGGGCTTATTTGTAGAACATTGGTAATTGAATACGATTGTCCGAAAGCAAAAGAAAATAGAAACGAGAATAGGGTGGTGAAAATGATTTTTGGTTTCATGGTGGTCTTGAAAAAGATCCCCCCGATTCAGGTGGTTAGTCTGAAGGTCGGGAAGATCCGGTTGATTTAAGTGGTTGACAGGTTGAGCAGATATTGAGGTTTGTTAAGTCTCATAATATCTTCGTGTAAATAGTTAATAAATACAAATGGAGTTGGTGGTTTGAGAATTCAAGTTTAAAGGTTGAATAGCTAGAATTCTTTTCCAAAAGTAGATACATTTTTCAAACCCGCAAATTTTTATCGATAAAAATATTCAATCAATAGAGTTTATTAGATGCTTAATCGATTGAAAGCCCAATATTCGTGCACAATTAAAAGATTGATTAAAATTTCAACAAAACCCAAACTCCTAAACCTAACCAGAAAAACCATCCAACCATCCAAACATCCAAAAATCTTTTTCTCAAAAGAAGAAAACCTTATTTTTCTAAAAACATTTGATCAAAGCGTAGTTCACAATATGGAAGCAAGTTTGTGGTTGATACTCCCTGTGTACCACAAAATTTATCAAAACGGAAAAGGTATTTTTGCGGCAAGAACAAGAAAATTGGTGAATGGAGATGAGGTGGAGTCTAGGTATTCGATTTACAATGCTTCTGGGGAGTTATTGCATGACAAAAAGCATGCAGGAGACTTACCCAAGGAAGTATTAGACTGGTTGGATCCACTCATTTTGGAATAAAAAAATCTCCTCCGGAATAAACCAGAAGAGATTTCGATTCGTTCGTTGGGATTGAGCTATACGATTTCCTCTGTTTCTTCCAAAAGGAATTCATCCGTAGCATCAACGATTTCTAAAGCATGTGCCTCCAATAGGGCTTTTCTTGCTTCAAAGGCCAGATTATCCAATATGTCTGCTTCGCTATTTCCAGCTATAATTCGGTTGTGAATTTCGGAAGGCATGGCATCTTTTTTTAATCGCACCGCTGAAACGCGATAAGCTAAGGCGCCACCGTTTTTTGCATCAATATGCAGGCCTACATTCTTTTTCCATTTCAATTCGAAATTTGCTTTTGCTTCGATGTCGGCCACATTTGCAGAAGCATCAATATTGAATCCGACTTTTCCGCCGTTCTTTCCAGAAAATTGCAAATAATATTTATCTGCATAAACCAATCCACGGACAACATAGACTTTAGAAGAAAGCTCACCTTTTGTGTATTTCTCCAATAATTCTTTTTTGAAAGTCACGAAATTGGTAATACTCTGCTGACGAATATCTTTCACTTTCAGCAGCATTTCATTGTTTCTCTGAAATTCCACTATAAGTCCAGCTTCATCCACATCGAAATATTCTGAGAAATCGGCCTGACCAGAAATCTTGGTAGTAAATTCAATTTCGGAACTCGAAGTGATGTTAAAACTTCTTTTAGGTCCATCTACGGCTTTGGTTGCATCCTTCGAAAATTCAGAACTGTCGATAATGGGAACGATATCTCTTTTTGCTGCGAGAATATCTCCGATGGTTAAACTATTGTCTCCCGTTTTTACAGGAATATAGTTTCGATTGTACATTTTTTTGATCTGTCTCTTGATCAAATTGGCTTGTTTATTAGTCAATTCACTCATTTAGATTTTGATTTAAGTGTTAATAATTAGACGATTAGGGAGTGAATCTAGTAATAAAAAATGAAGGAAAGCTATTTGTTGAATAAAAAATAATACGGATTTAATCTAGGAGGTAAGTGAAAAACAAGATTAAATAAGGATGAAAAATCGAGAAGTATTTGCTTGATCTATTCCTCGCATCCGCATACCAGAATATCCACAATTTCATCCAAATTTACTTGCTCAATGGCGTGTTTTGAATCAGAAATTTCTTTGTATTCCGCATTGGGTAAAATCTCATAAACTTCCTGAGTTTCTTCTCGGGTAACCATTTCATCTTTATCAGCCAAACAAATAGTTACCTGAGTTTCAATCTTGCTCCATGAATCTTTATCAACCGGCGGGTTTTCACCTAAGTTCAACATCATTTCTTTGGTGGAATACAAAACTTCACGCCAATTAGTCGGGGCATGTCGATCTTCCAAGGCTCTTGCAAATTGCGGGACTTTCTCTTCAATAACTTCTGGATTCAGCATTTTAACTTCTTCTTCCGCGACTTCAGGACTCCAGCCAAATTTGGTTCCAAGCGTTACGATTCGGTCAATTAATTCCGGTTTTCTAGAGGCTAAATCAAGAGCAACCATTCCACCCATGGAATAGCCAAAAACCAAAGCTTCAGTAATGGTATTTTCTTTGATAAAATATTCCAATTGATCTGCAAAATCTCTTATTCTGAAAGGCTTTTCAATGGGGTGACCACCATGCCCATAAAAATTGAAACTGTAAATGATGAAATCGCTGTGGATTCTTTCTTTTAAGGCTTTAAACTGAGTTTCTGCTCCAAGAGCACCGTGAAGAATGATAAGATTCTGCATTTTATTTAATTTAAGTCAAGTATTTTATTTCCTCCAAACTGAAGGGATGAATTCTTTAATTTTTCAATGTTTAAAGTACCAGCATCAAAATACAATTCAATTTCGGTATCATTTCGATCGCTTTCCAAAGGACGAATATTGCTATTGTAATTGGTGTGAAAAGAACCGTTTTTTCCACCACCAATGCAAGGAGTGGCGATTCCATTTGGATCACTCAAGGCAAAGTTTCCGCTGTAAAAATTCCCTAAATCCAAAAACTCCGGGGCATCTTCCATTTTGAGATAAACCTTCAGTTTCAATAGTTTTCCTTTCGGATGATTGCTTTTATAAATTTCGGTAAACTTTGTCCCTTCCTTATTTTTCCATTCATAACTTCCTTCATCAGAAACAGATTCAATTAGGGTCATGTCTAAGACTTTCCCCGATATTTTCGGTGCTGCGTATTTGGGTGCACTGCCAATTTTAGGAATGGAAATACTGATGTCACCTAAGTTGAAATTCTGGGCTGTAAAATCCTTTTTAACCAAGAAAACCAGACTTACCCATTCTAAATCTTTATCATAGCGAACTCCAAAAGTTCGATCGGCAAATGAATATTCGTCTAAATCAAATTCACCTACATATGAAAACTTTTCTTCCCCGTTTTTAATGAAAATTTTCTCGTCTTCGACTTGACCTTTGGAATCGGTTTTGCTTTTTACAGTTCCAATAACTGCCAAGTATTTCATCCCCTCTCCTGCCTTGTGAATTTTCGTGTGAATTCCGTTATCATTCTCTTTCAATTCTGTACTCTCGAAAGCATCTTTTAAAGTAAAGGTGAAGTCCTGTGACCAGAGTGAATAGTAAAAGCTTAAGGATAGGAATGCTAAAAGTATTTTCATTTTATAAAATTTTGATGAATTAAATATATCGAAAAGATTTTCCAATGCACAAAAAAAGTCCCTCATTTTGAGAGACTTTTCCTGATTATTTGTGTCTGATATTAATTATGCTAAAACCAATTCTGGCTCAGTTTGTTTTTCTGGAACAGAAGTGGAGACTCTTCCCATGTTAATTGACTCAGATCTTAGTTTTCGGCCAACGATTCTTTCAACCATTTTACCCGTTTCCAGAACTTTATCTACATCAACTCCGGTATCGATGCCCATTTCATCCATCATGACTACCATGTCTTCCATGCAAACGAGTCCAACCGCACTCGGATCTTTATAATAATAAGAACCCGTTCCAGCAACTGGCACACCATCGACAAAGTTGGCTGGTTGTCCGCCAATTCCACCCATTGTCGCTTCGTAATGTGTCATACCAGCCTGAAGCGCAGCCAAAACATTTGCTTGACCCCAACCTCTAGTGGTGTGGAAATGAACGATATGTTTGCTCGGGTCTGGAATGGCATCCATCAACATGGAATAATAATCGTAAACACGGTCTGGAGAGGCTGATCCGTCGTGATCTGCATGTTCGATGTCGTCAGCTCCAATATCCAACCATCTTTTAGAGAACTCCACGGCTAATTTCATGTCGGTTGGACCTGCAATCGGGCATCCCCAAATCGTGGAAACCGTTCCATTTACTTTCATTCCAGCGTCTTTCGCCTTCTGAATGTATTTCTCACTCATTTTCCAGTATTCGTTCAAGGACAATCCAGAATTTTTTAGGTGGTGAGCCTCACTTGTAGAAACCATCAATAGAATTCGATCCGGACCATATCCATCCAATTTGGCTTGAATGGCGCGTTCAACTGCTCTTTCTCGAATAGTGACTGCCGTAAATTCGACCTCGTCTACTTTGTCGGCGATCAGTTTGCTGTTTCGGATACCTTTAAGAACTTCATCCGCATCCTTAAATTGCGGCATGCCTTTCGGATTTCCAAAATTCGTGACTTCCAATTTTTTAAAACCAGCAAGAATGAGTTGTTCTGCCAGCCAGATTTTTGCTTGAGTAGGGATGAATTTTTCCTCGTGCTGAAATCCATCCCTAATGGTGATATCTCCCAGACTAACTTTTTTCGGATAATTCATTTATTTCATAGTATTTGGTTATCAGTCTTTTTAACAAAAACCAGACCAAAAATTATTCAGTGAATAAGAGTGGGGGCTCGCAAGCTCGCAATGAAAAATGAATAATTAAAGATGAAAAATGAAAAGTGAACACTTCGACTCCGCTCAGTGCGGGAAATTAAGGATTAAGAATGAAGAATGAAGAATGAAGAATGAAGAATGAAGGATGAAGGATGAAGGGTTTAGGGTGTGAATGGTTGAGTGGTGGAGAGGCGAAGGGGTGGAGAGGTGATGGTAGAGTGAGTTAGAGGGTGAGAGTGAGGTGGCCACATGGGGTGCATGATTTTGACTGATGGTTGGGATTGCGGCCTATCCCTTAGATGTCATGACGGTCCCTGAGCAGCTTGAGCTTTCATGAAACGAAGTGGAATGAAAAGTCGAAAGCAAGTCGAAGGGTTGAGGGTTTAGGGTGTGAATGGCTGAATGGTGGAGAGGTCGAGGGGTGGAGAGGTATTAGATTAAAGCGAGAAGAAGAACTAAATATAATCCTACATTCTTCATCCTACATTCTTCATCATCCCCAATTTTTCATTAAAACCCTACGTCTGCGTTCGCCTAAAAAGAATAATTCCAATTATCAAAAAGATGACATTCGGAATCCAAGTAGCGATGAGTGGGTTGACTCCGGAGTTGGTTGCTGCTACTGTGCTGACTTTCATGCTGAAGATATAGATCAGCACAAAAACGAGCCCGATGGCAATGTGGACACCTGTTCCGCCTCTTGTTTTTTTGGAGCTTACGGCAACTCCGATCAAAGTAAGAATGTACGTGGCAAAAGGGAAAGCCGTTCTTTGATGCATTTCGAGTTCTGCATAAACGGTAGGATTCCCCATTTTTCTTTCAAATTCCATGAATTCTTTTAATTGATTGTAGGTCATGGACTCGTAGATCTCTGAGCGGTAATTGAAGTCCGTGATGACATAAGAGAACGTGGTATCGATTCGGCCGGCCTGGACAATTTGATCATTGGTATCTCCTAAAAACCGTATTTCTGAGAGCATGAGGTCCCAGTTTTCGGTTATTGTGTCAAATCGTGCTCTTGGGGAATACAAAGTTGATTTTAATTCCAAGCCATCCCATTTTTCACTTCTAAAATCTTTAAGAAAACTCTGCGTCGATTCATACCAGTTGAAATAAACAATTTCATTATCTGAAATGACGGAGTATTTATTGGAGGTATTAAAGCTTTGGCGGTAAAACTCGTCCTCAAAAGCGAGTCTTTCTTTTGTGGCAACTGGAACAAACCAGTGGTTTTGAAATAAGGAGAAAATAGCCAGAACGGTAGAAGCGATCGCATAAGGCCTTAAGAACCGGAAGAAATTTCTTCCTGAATTAAGAATGGGGATGATTTCCGTGTTTTGGGCCATTTTCGAAGTGAAAAAGATCACAGCGATGAAGATGATAAGCGGGCTGAAACGGTTACTGTAGTATATGATGAAATTCACGTAATACTTAAAGATGAGATCGTTTACGGGAGCTCCTTTTGCGATGAAGTCATCTATTTTCTCAGAAATATCGAAAATAACAGACAAGCACATGATAATTAATGTGATAAAGACAAAAGTTCCGAGGAACTTCTTAATAATGTACCAGTCTATTTTTTTGA
>JAUICI010000123.1 GCA_030427935.1 Bacteroidia bacterium
AAGCTGTTAATGGTAGTTACTTTATAGACATTTTGAAGCAATCTCTAACTCAACTGAACTACCAATAATTCTATACAATGTTCCTGGAAGAACATCTTCGAATATGTCTGCAGAAACAACTGTAAAGTTAGGAACTGATTTTAAAAACATAATAGCAGTTAAAGAAGCAAGTGGAGATTTAGGCCAAATCATGCAAATTATTCAAAATAAACCAGATGATTTTCTTGTAATAAGTGGAGATGATGCAATTACATTGCCAATGCTTTCTTTGGGTGGTGATGGAGTGGTTTCTGTTGTGACAAATGCATTCCCTAGTGAATTTTCTTCAATGGTTTCTGCTGCCTTAATTGATGATATAGAAACAGCTAGAATGTTTCATTATGGAGTATTAAATATTATTGATCCTCTTTTTGAAGAAGGGAACCCAGCAGGGGTTAAAGAAGTATTGAAATTTAAAAGAGTTTGTGAAAACTTTGTTAGACTCCCATTGTGTACAGTCTCAGACAATTTAAGTCAATTATTAGTAGAGTTAACTAAAAATATCGAGAACCTTTCTAAATTAAAGTCGTAAGTTATTGATGAAAGTATAAAAAAAAAATTATTTTTGTTAACAACATAATTTTCCAGTTGAAGAAAAAACAACTTATAATCCCTTTCCTTTCAGCAGCAATCATTGTTGCTTCTTGTGGAGAAGGAGAGAAAAAAAGTGATTCAAAATCTGATCAGAAGGCAGAAACAAAGTCGGATTCAACAGCAAATGAAACAAGTGATGAAATTGCTCCAGCTGACTTAGATTATAAAAATTGGATTATTAGTATTTCTGGAACTGAAGATAAATCTCAAGCAATAGCGGATGTCAAAAAATTAAGAGAAGAACATGGGGACACACTATTTGGGTATCTCTGGATTCCAGATTATAAATCTCTTTCAGGAAAAGAAATGTTTGTTGTTTTCAGAGGTCCGTACTACAAAGATGATTGCATCAAGGAATTAGTGAATTTCAAAAAGACAGTAAAAGGCGCTTATGCTGTCAAAGCGGACAAAGAAAGTGAAACAAGATGGGCAGCTTATAGTGCGATTGATATAAGAGTCGACAAGAAAAAGCAAAACCTCGTATTGATTTACGCAACTCCAGAGGATGAAGAAAATTATACAGGAGAGGATTGGGGATTTTTCGTAAACGATGTTTCGAGCTACATGCAAGATCATCATGACGACATCTACTTTGGAACTCTTTATCGCTCATGGTTTGATGAAGACATGATCAAAAAGATAGAAACTGAAGTCGAAGCAGAAGGTTTCGGATACCTCTGCATCAAACCAAATGGCGAAAAACTATTTATTAGTCACGACATGCCAAGTGGAGTAATCAGCGAAATGTGCGAATTTTTCGGTTATGGATGTGAAGAGCCTTTGCATCCGGAAGATTAGTTGATATAGAGAGTAGTTTCTTCCGTGTTTATCAAGCTAACTTAATACTTTCCATTTATTGACTAAGTTTTCCATTTCTTGCTTTAATCTATCTTTTTTGAGCAATTGAAACTCTAGTTTTATCGATTCTCCAACTTTGCCATTATAGATGGCCAAGTAGTTTGCATCATGAATTTTCTTCACTACCACCATTGTAAATGGTTCATTTCTTGGCAATTGATTGAATGAGACGAATTTCCCGTTTCCAATGCCTTTTAAACAGGATCTGTAATTATCTAAAACAATAAAAGCATTCACTTTAGAATATGAACCAATATCTGCATTCATGCTTACCAGGTCTCCTTGAATGAATCGATCACAATTAATCCAACCTAACTTACTTGTGGACAACATATAACGCGTAACCTTTTCTACTTGTGCTTTTTCAACATACTCTTCATCCTCTTCCATTTTCTCTTCGAAGACTTTCTTGTATTTTGAATTATATGTAGGATTACTTCTGCATGAAGCATTGTTTGCTATCATGAATCGTATCGGAACTGTAAATTGTGCTCTCACAACTTTATTTCCGGATTTACCTGGGCTCCAATTTGGCATCATGGAAACCGCTGTAAAAGCAGCGCTATCTAAAGACTCCTCAATTCCTCGAACTACAGAAACATCATTAATGGCCCCATCTTTCTCAACTGCAAATTGCACATAAACAGTTCCGCAAATGCCAGAATCCTTTGCCGCTTTCGGATAAACTATGGTATCTGAGAAATATTCCATCATTGCTCTATAGCCCCCAGGATATTCTGGCTGTACCTCATTTACTCCACACCAAAAAATTTCTTCATGACGCGGTTCCTCTTCAATTTCAAAGCAATCCGCCATGGGAGGAGGTGGAGGAGGCATCAATTTCCAATCGACATTCTTTGCATCCCAATGTCCACTAAACAATTGCATTCCTCTTTTCTCTTTCTTTCTCGGGAATCCAAGTTCAATACTTTTACCTTCTTGAATCTTCACCGTCTCCCCTTTTGCAGAAGCTCTTAAATTCAGCATACCTCCTGTTTCTAGTAATTTATCCCCACTGGTAGTCGATAAATTGGCTTCCATGATATGCTCCAATTGATAATACTCGGTAACGACAAATTCCACTTCTCCATCTACTAATTCTCCATTGGAATCAACAAAAGAAAAAGCAGGAATATCAATGGTCGTTCCTTCTTTACATTCAAGCAAGGTATCTTTGTCAGCAGAGATTTTGAAAACCTGTAGCTTTGCGATTGGAAGCTCGGGCATTTTAACTGAACTACGAGCTATCTTTTCGGTTTGAATGATTTTTGGGGAGTTCTTTTTCTGAACTTTTGAAGACAGATTCCATTCTTTTTCATGCTGACACTGTCCAAACATCAGCACACAGCCCATTAGGGCGACATACATTTTCGCATTCATAATTTTTCGGATTTAATAATAACATCAAATCCAATTCATCTTTCGTGCCAAAAAGTATTATCCGTAATTCTCAATGGAGTAAGAACGATTGTCAACCCTGGAAATCTCGCGTTTTTCAAACAGAAAATCTACTCTTCCCAAATTGATTCCCGCAAAACCAACTTGATTAACCAAAGTTGTTCCTCCACTCAGATTTTTAATCTTCTGAGGTTTCTCCATAAACGTATGGGTATGTCCACCTATGATCAAGTCAATATCATGCGTTTTAGAAGCTAAAACTTCATCTGAAACCTTGTCTGAATTGTATTGATAACCTAAATGTGAGAGACAAATAACCAAATCGCATTTTTTCTCATTTCTCAAATAAGAAACCTGATCATTCGCAATATCGATGGGATCTATATACTTCGTTTCCTTGAACAGATGATCCGATACCAATCCTTTCAACTCCACCCCTAGTCCGAAAACACCAATTCGAATATCTTCCTTTTCAAAAATTGTATTTGCCTGAGTTTTCCCATCCAGAACCGTATTCTGAAAGTCATAATTTGCACATAAAAAAGGGAATTTCGCATGATTTTGAACTTTCTCGAATCCCTCTATGCCATTATCAAAATCATGATTTCCCATTGTCGCTGCATCATAACCCATTTTTGTCATCAACTTCAACTCCAATTCACCTCCAAAAAAGTTGAAATATGGGGTTCCCTGAAATATATCCCCTGCATCCAGTAATAACACATTTTTCTCTTCTGATCTAATTTGATTGATCAAAGTAGCTCTTCGCGCAACACCTCCTCTATCTGCGTAGCGTTTGTGGTTTTCTGGAAATGGATCTATGCGACTATGCGTATCATTAGTGTGCAGAATCGTGATCTTTTTGAGATCTTTTTTTAATGCAAAAGAATTCAAGGTCGTTAAACCAATAGCGCCAAGGCTGATATTTTTAGTAAAGGTTCTTCTATCCATCACATTTTAATCCTTTCCTCTTCTACATTCTCAACTTCGGGATTATTGTAGAAATAATCAATCAATGCATCCCGAATCTTATACCCTGTGCGAATCACCCGAGTTCCTTTGAAAAAAGACATATTGTCTCCTCCATTATACAGGTAATCAGAGGTAATTACATATAGGAATTCGGGCACATATTCAGTATTTCCGATCATCAAATCATAAGAATCATCAAAAACAGTCAGTTTGCAATTTCCGATAGGATGTCCACCTGCTTCTTTGATATTTTGCACCATGGCATTTACCTGATCCTTATTCAAAGTGGCGATTACGATTTCATTTTCAAAAGGCATGACCTCGAAACAAGTTCCAATTGTAATATCTCCCGCATTAATCGGGGCTCTTAACCCACCAAAATTGAGTAAACAAATCGAATTATTTCCAGCTATCGAATGAATTCGAGCCCTTTGCATCCCTGCTCGATAAACAATATCAGCAATCAAATTATTCAGATTCCCATTCGGTCTGTTTTTGACGAAATCTACTTTTGTTTTGGCCAGGACCACATTCATGGAATCCTTCAGTTCATCTCGATAAGGACTAATTTCCTTTTCAATGGAATTTTCATTTTCAATTTTTGAATTCACTCCGAGTAATTCAGACTCAAATTTTTGAGAAGTGCTCCCGCAGGATTGGAGAGCCAAGAGAATTGCTATGAAGTAGTACCATTTGAGCATTTGACAAAACTAATCAATTCTACATTTCCTTGAGTTACCGAAAAATTAATTCCTAAATTTAAATCCATGAGAACTATCCTTTTTTGGTTCATATTAATTTCCATTCCTTCTTGTAATCTTGTAGAATGGCATCATAAATCAAATGTGAAGTCACTTCAAAAGAAAGGTATTGAAGAAGGCTATTTCAAAACCGATTCTCTCAATATTCATTACTACAAAGGCGGTGAAGGACCTCCACTTTTGTTCCTTCATGGTTTTGGAGGTGATGCACTACTTTCATGGAAGTATTATCTAAAAAAGTTTTCTAAAAACTACACCGTTATTGCTCCAGATAACCTATGGTTTGGCGAAAGTTCAGCAACTGTAGAGCCAAGTTTGGAGAATCAAGCGGCTGCCATGCATCAATTGCTAAAGCATTTGGATATAGAAAAGGTCATGGTGGTTGGACAATCTTACGGAGGATTCATCACTATGGAAATGAATAGACAAAATCACAAAATTATGGATTATATGGTTATCGTTAATTCACCAGGCCCAACATTCGACAAGAAATGGATTGATACTTTAATTAAAAATGAAGGAGCACAGTCCAAAGAAGAATTATTTGTTTTTGATGATTATAAAGGCGTAAATCGACTCATGGGATTTAGTTATAAGCACCCGACCAAACTACCTAAAAAACTTGCGCAAAATGTATACATGAAATACTTCAAACCTTTTCCTGACGAAAAAAGAACCTTGCTAAAAACACTTCACGACAATTCAGATCGAATGATGGATTTTTATAAAAGTAGAAGCTTCCCAAGTTTTGTTATCTGGTCTGATTCTGATGAAATTTTCCCTGTTTGCGAAGGTGAAAAATTAGCTTCCTTTTTGAAAGCCAACTTTGTTGTTTTTAAAAATGTTGGACATGTCTCCATCATCAAAAAGAAAAAATCCGGAGCTCGATTCTTGAAGAAGATCTTAGACGCTAGAAGACAAATTGCTTTTCCAAATCAAGATTAACCATCCCAACCTGTAGAGAACAAATTTCGGCCACCTCTCTGACCACATTTCATAATGCGATTGTAAGCATCTCCCGCGGCATATCGAATTTCCAGATCACTTGCATTCACGGCCCATTTTTGAATAATATCATCCAAAATAAATGCTCCTGGATACATTAATCCTGTAGTCATCACCAGAGGATAAGCTCGGGCTTCTAAAAAATACGGTTTAAAAAAAGCATTACTTGTACAACCGATTGCAACCGCATCTTTTTCTCGGTTATTGGTTGCTTTTACGCGATCAATATAATTATCCATCAAGCCATTATGCCCGTTGAATGCAACTAAATCAGCATTTGATGCTATTCCAACATGTAATGAATCGATTTCTACAAATTCATTTTTATTCCCTGCTAAAGAACCAAAATAATCATCCAAGCATTCAGGCATTCGATCTCCCCGATATCCATCTGTGATCAAATAAACCGTAGCTTTCCCAATTTTAGATTGAAAGACACATCTTTCAAGAATATCAGGAGATTCCGGCTGATAGATTTTCAAAGTTTTCCATCTGGAAGATTTTTGATAATATGCCTTCATTCCATGTCCCGTGGCCCAATACAGATTTGTTCTTAAATTCAAACCATCCCCAAGACTTTTGGAAACCGGAACAATCCCCTGATTCTCATTATCACACAAAGGAACCAAACAATGTACCACCAATTCTCCTCCATTCTTTTGTATCGAATCAATTCTTTCACGAATTCCACTTCGGTCGAACTCCACCAATGGATCCAATTTTAGGCTATCGTCTAGATTTTGATCTTGATGACTAATTTCATTTTTTACCAAGGACTTTAGTTCCTGATCACTTGAACAAGAAATCAATCCGAAAAGAAGAAATAAAACATAATACATACCTATTGAATACAATTATCCTAAAAGGTAACAAATGAAATTCGCAATGTTAAAAAACTGTTGATACAAATTGGATCAAAATCCTGCGAATGCTCATAATTCTATTATTTTTGTAGTCCTTGCTAAAAAAGGATTTTTATGAGTGATTACATTGTTTCAGCACGTAAATATAGACCGCAAACTTTCGACACTGTCGTGGGTCAAAGTGCTATTACTAATACGCTCAAAAATGCTATTAAAAGTGATCATCTTGCTCAAGCATTTCTTTTCTGTGGTACGAGAGGAGTTGGTAAAACAACAACGGCCAGAATTTTAGCAAAGACGATTAACTGTCTCAACAGAAAAGAAACCGTTGAACCATGTGAAGAATGTGATTCATGTAAATCTTTTAATGAAGGGCAATCCCTAAATATCTACGAACTAGATGCTGCATCAAACAACTCCGTTGATGATATTAGGGAATTAGTGAATCAAGTACGGATCGCACCTCAATTGGGATCTCACAAGGTTTATATCATTGACGAGGTTCACATGTTGACGACATCGGCTTTTAATGCCTTCTTGAAAACACTAGAAGAGCCACCAAAACATGCTATTTTCATTCTAGCAACAACCGAGAAACACAAGATCATTCCGACTATCCTTTCTAGATGTCAGATTTTTGACTTTCACAGAATTAAGGTGGAGGACATGGTTGCTCATTTGGAGAGCATCGCAGCAAAAGAGAATGTAACTGCGGAACACGATGGACTTACTCTAATTGCACAAAAAGCGGAAGGTGGATTAAGAGATGCGCTTTCTCTTTTCGATCAAATTGTTAGTTCCACTGGAGGACAGCTAACTTATGAGAATGTTATTCAAAATTTAAATATCCTGGATTACGATTATTTCTTTAAAGTAGTCGATTTCATGAATAATTAAGATATTCCTGGTATCATGCTATTATTTGATGATATATTGGAACGAGGATTTGATGGTCATAATTTTCTCATAGGATTAGCAGAACATTTCAGAAATCTAATGGTCTGTAAAGATCCCAAAACACACAAAATGTTGGAATTGGGTGAAAAGATTAAACAGCGTTATTTAGAACAAGCTGGAAGTATTGACCTACAATTCATCATGCGTTCCTTGGGTGTGATTTCCAAGACAGATGTTGAATATAAAGCTTCTAAGAACAAAAGGCTCTTATTGGAAATTGCCCTAATGCAACTGTGTTCGATTAAAGCTGAACAGGAAAAAAAAAATCCCTAACTGATCCTGTTCCAATCATTCCCTTTCCAAATCAACCCGTTAAAGAAGAGAAAAAAGTTATTCCAATCAAACGTTCTCAGCCTGAGACGGAAGGAAGTACCGCCATTGCGAGTTCGCCAACACCAGTTTCTATTCCAAAACCAAAAACCAAAATAGTTGCTAAAGGAACCCCGAATTTGGTGTCGAAACATCTATCGATTTCAGGAGTCATGAATCCTGATAATCAAGAAGAGGATGATTTTACCAATACGGAAAGTAAACCAAGAACAGAATTTGATATTGAGTTGGTTCGAAAAAGCTTGAGGAAACTAGCTTATAATCTTCAAAAAGAAGGTAGAGATAGTTTAGCTTCTACTTTAACTACATCAGATATGGAATTGAAGGACAATTTTATCATTGAATTCAAAGTCTCCAATACCATTCAAAAAAATAGTTTGGAGCAGTACCGAATTGAAATTGTATCTCATTTGCGAAGGACATTGGAAAATTGGGGTATAGAGATAGGGAGCGAGATTGTTGAGAAAGATAGTTCAGATGATATCCAGCTGATGACTTCAGTTGACAAGTTTAAAAAAATGTCCGAGAAAAACCCGGCACTCATTGCCTTTCAAAAGCGATTTAAGCTAGACATTGATTTTTAGAATCTCTGCGGCGATAAAATCTTTAAGAGGTTTAGGAAAGGAATAGGAATTAATCTTATCTAAATCACAGTTCACCGTTAAATCAGCCGATTGCAAAGTCCAATATGAAATAAAAAGATTTTGATGAGATAATTTGTGGGGCTTGCTAAATGAAGTAAGTAACTCTCCCGAATGTAGCTCCAAATTACTTATTTCTTTCAATTCGCTAAACTTAGTTATTTCATGATTCGATTCAATTAAAGGGAATTGATACAAACCTTTCCAAATGCCTTGATCTCTTCTTTGAATTGCTATTTTTTCGTTTTTGATAAGAATTAAGAAATTTAGATAGCGATTCCTGATCTTCATTTTTTTAATCTTGACGGGCCTCTGATCTACAATTTTCTTTTGAAATGATAAACATCCACTCTCTAAGGGACACTCCTCACATTGATATTTCTTTGGCGTACAAATCGAAGCGCCCAAATCCATAACAGCTTGATTAAAATCTCCTGGACGCTCGCCTTCAATCAATTTTGTCATCAATTCTTCAAAGTACTTTCGAGTTGATTGCTTTGCAATATCCAATTCAATATCAAAAAAACGAGAAAGCACTCGAAAAGCATTTCCATCAACGGCGGCAATTGGCTCATTATTGGCTATGGAACTAATCGCAGCTGAAGTATAAGGTCCTATTCCTTTTAATTCCCTTAAATCCTTCGCACTACGTGGAAATTTTCCATCCAAATGATCTACAATAAATCTAGCCGTTGCCAATAGGTTTCTACCTCTGGAATAATAGCCCAAGCCCTCCCATAATTTCAAAACTTCATCTTCAGATGCTCGAGCAAGATCGCTTACTTTAGGGTATTCCCGAACAAACTTTTTATAATAATCAAGACCTTGGTCCACTCTTGTTTGTTGCAATATAATTTCTGACAACCAAATTTTGTAGGGGTCTTTAGTTGTTCTCCAAGGTAATTCCCTTTGGTTTTGGTCGTACCACCTTAATATATCCTGGTAAAATGAACTCAACTTTACTCCTCTATTCTTATGTAAATAACGGGACCAAGATCAAATGTGTATTGATCAAAATCTTCTAAATCATAAAGATTTATCATAGAAACAATTTTACGCACATATCGTTCACCCAAAGTCGAGTAATTCATTAAAGTTCCTGCGAGTTTTCTACCCGTTATACTTACACCTAATTCGCGCATTTCAGCTCGTACTTTTCTCATTTTTCTATAAGCAAAATGACGATTAAGATTGGTTATATATTCTTCCACGCATTCTTTTATATCATCAAATTTTTTTGCTCTTGGCCTCAATCTTCCTGACTTTGTTTTAACCTTTTTACTTCCATACAAACCGAATAAATTATTTCCATTCACTGCATATTTGGATGTTGCCCATCCAGACTCTATAATTCCCTGAACAATGATTAATGAAGGAGGTATAACATCAATTTTTTTAATTAGCTCAAAGTATTTAAAGTCGTTTACTCTGTATACAATTGCCAAACTATCCAGCCACAGACTATCATTTTGTTGAATTTGATCTTTGTTTAATGTTTTAATTAATCGCAGTCTTGTTTCCAATAATTCATTGTTAAACTTCAAAGTATGTGAAAGTAAAATTCGAATGAAATTTCTTTTTTTCTCATCCCTTTTCAGCTCTTTTATACTCGGTTGAATTTGATCCACAAAAATTTTGGGTACCATTTTTCGAACCAATATAGAATCCATATGGAAGTCGTTTTCATTCAAGGTACTATCCAAGTCCTTATAGGACATTATCTTGTATTCTAAATCTGGTATAGTAAAATCAAAGACTTCTAAATTGATTTCTTCCTTGGTACAACTAAGTACCAGAAAGTTAATAATCATCAACTTAAAAGAAATAAGGATGTATTTACTAGAACTAGATTTCATCTAGTAATAAAATACGGAATTCCTTTCGAAAACTATCCTGAAATGGCAATAATTAATTGAAATTACAGCTCACTTAGGGTTTTTGTCCGACAATAATGATTTCTTCTGAAAGGTGGGGGTAAAACTTAATCACCATATTTTTCTTCCAATGCGGATAATTATTTCGATAAAAAGATTGGTGTATTTTGAATCCAGCATTTGAAAACATTTCCTCTAATTCTGGTTTTGTGTATTCTTTCACGTGCATCCAATCATCCCAAATTTGTCTTTGTCCGGTTGTATTAAAATCCAATACGACATCTTTAAATCCTGGATCGAGATCTTTAGTGACTTTCTGAACAATATTTTTACCTCTAAAAAGTTCCATAACTCTTTCAAAAGAACAACCATTTACAGTTGAGAGGTAGAAAAATCCGCCACTTGGCAATTTATTATAAATTTTTTCTAATAAAATATAAGGGGAAAAGCGGAAGTGTGCTATTGCGTGAGCTAAAATAAAACAATCAACATCTTCTGTAATTTCGTTAAAGTCTCCTGTAAAAAATTCAATAAAGTGAATTGGCACATTATTTTCTTTCGCCCAAACTTTATTCTCTTCTCTTGCCCATGGTGCTTCAACTGCAACAACATTTCTTTGTTTTTCTCTTAATCCAATTGAAACATATCCTTCACCTGGACCAAGATCACAATACATGGATTTATCGAGTTTTACTAAATCTTCTACTGTTCTTTCAATTCTTCCCATCAGTATATCGTATAAATTCTGCTTGAATATACTATATTTTTTCTTGGAAACTCTGTATGAAAAGGATAATTATTGATCTCGATTATGTAATCACTTTTAAGAATAATGATTTCTCGTTTCTTCTTCTAGTAAAGACTGAATCCAAGATAAAATGCTTAAGATAAGTATCAAAAAAAAGTGGCGTCGATCAGTCGGTAGACTGACAGGCATACTCTCCCATCCGTCAGCTGACGGACAGTACCATCTAATTTTTTTCCATAAAAAAAGCCACGCTGTTAGCGTGGCTTTTAAAAAAAGTGGCATCGACATACTCTCCCACCCTCAAAAGGGCAGTACCATCTGCGCAAATGAGCTTAACTTCTCTGTTCGGAATGGTAAGAGGTGGACCTCATTGCAATAGACACCTAAAGTCGT
>JAUICI010000285.1 GCA_030427935.1 Bacteroidia bacterium
GAAGGGGATGCTGGATCTAAGAGAAAGTACTCCTTGGTTATATTTTGGCATTCTGTTTATTTTATACGACTTCATTCAATGGTCAGTACATGTTGTATTACACCGAGTGCCGTGGATGTGGAAATTTCATAAGGTTCACCACTCCGTTACAGAGATGGGGTTTGCGGCACATTTAAGGTTTCATTGGATGGAGACCTTCTTCTATAAATCCACTTTATTTGTGGTGCTTTCGCTACTTGGCTTCGGACTCGATGGTTTATTTTTTATGCATATTTTCAATATCATTATCGGTCATTTGAATCATGCGAATTTGAATTTGGACTACGGACCATTAAAATATGTATTTAACAATCCAAAAATGCATATTTGGCATCATGCAAAAGAAATGCCTGAGAGTCATCCACATGGGATTAATTTTGGTATCACATTAAGTATTTGGGATTATTTGTTTGGTAAAGCCTATATTCCCTCATCAGGAAAGGATATTCCTCTTGGTTTTAATGAAATTGAGCGATATCCTGAATCATTTATGGGACAGATGGCAGCTCCTTTCCGCAAGGAATCACCTAAAGATGGGGCTGAATCATCTGAATTAATTGATTCTTCGGAATAACCCCAGCTTGTTGCCATTCGATTCGACCTTCTTTAAATAAAATTAAATTTGGTACTCCTCTAACCCCAAACTTTTGAGCTGCTGCCGGGTTTTTATCCACATCCACTTTGATAATGGATATTTTATTCCCAAAATGATCTTTAACTTCTTTTAAAATGGGAGCAATTGTTTTGCATGGTCCACACCAATCTGCATAAAAGTCAACAAGAGTTGGTGTTTTTGAATTGATAATATCCTGAAACTTACTCATAAAACTTGATGGATTTAATCATTTTTTCAACCTGATTCAAGCTTACTTCATCATATTCAATATCGAAATAGAAAAGCTTCTTTTTGTCTTTCGAATAAAAGACTAATTCCCCAACAATATATTTGTATTTGGCACCCGTTTTTCCATCAATATCTTCATCCTCAGAAAGTGCGTAGAAAGAGTTGAGTCCCTCTAGTTTGCCTAATTTCCAATCATCTGTTTCAGGATCCTTTTCTTTTTTGATTTCCTTGATTGCAAACTTGTACAAGTTCTTTTTATAATCAAAACTGGGGTCTCCTTTTTGAATCATTTCAAAAGCAAAGTCATAGCCTGCATCATCATCAAAAAATTCGAAATAATCAAATTCATTGATTGTGTCCTCGGCAATTGTAGGTGATTCCGCAGGTAATGTGATTTGAACTTTTTGCTTATCCCACTTAAGGGTAAAAGATTGCGAAAAGCCTTGAATAGCAAAAAAGCCAATTACCCAGATAATTAGTACTCTCATAATCATAAAGCTAAGCAAATCTTTTTAAATAGCTGTCCATCAGAAAGTTTGCCTCCCGAAGATAGAATCGCATGCATTTCTTCTTCTCTACTTTTGATGTATTTTTTGTCGCTTGTATAAACTTTGAATTTTTGACTAGAAAGCTCTTCTAAGCTGGCTTTTAAAAAATTCGTTTGTTTATCTTCTGAATCAATGCCTACAAGGACAACCTGTTCATTTTGAAAATGAAAACATTTAATTTGATCTTCAGCAATGTAGTCTACAAATTCCGACTTTCTGTAAATTGAAGTGAAAACAACATCCGAAAATTGATCAATAATGAATTCGGCTTTTTCGTTTTCTTCTGCTTTTAGTTTCTCCCAAGTATCGGCATCGATCCCGTTCACAACTAAAAACTCAATGAACTCTTTTTCTAGCTCTTTTAATTCTTCACTAGATAACTGTCTGAATTTTGTCATTATTTTTCTAAGGACTTTGCTCTTTTGATTGGGTTCATGTAATGACCTTTGGTTTTTCGTTCCATGAAAAGTTTATATCTGGAAGGAATCACTTTTTTAGGCCAATTATTATTGCTCACATCTGTGTCAGCCGTTTCTAAATATGGATCCATCTCAATACTAACAATTTCTTTCTTCTTAATGAAAACTTTTGAAACATGGTAATTGTCATGTCGCCAGATTTCAGCAGGAATGTGTTCGATTTCCTCCGAACCATCGGCATATTTAAATCTTAAAATGATTGGCATAACCAAACCACCGACATTTGAGAACTCTAATTGATAAAATAGATAGTTCGACTCTAAAATTTCTTTATCCTTTGAGGAAAGTCGCTTTTTCAATTTTTCATACTGCTCAATAT
>JAUICI010000124.1 GCA_030427935.1 Bacteroidia bacterium
AAGGCGACTCAGAAGAGTCGCCTTTTCTTTTTTCATTACATTTGGTTTTAATGAATAAAAAGGAATTGCTACCCATATTATTGAATATGATTTCGGATAATAAGAATGATTTATTTGAAGAAATCATCAATATGAGAACAAAACATCTAACCATAGTCATTGAAAACATGTATCAAGAGCAGAATGCCAGCGCCGTTATTCGGACAGCGGATTGTCTCGGGGTTCAGGATGTTCATATCATTGAAAACAATAATAAGTTAAGAATCAATCCAGAAATTTCTTTGGGAAGTAGTAAATGGATGAATATTCATCAGTATTACAAATCTGAAAACAATACATTGAATTGCATTCAATCCTTAAAGCAACAGGGGTATACGATAGCCGCTACATCTCCACATAAAGACGACATGCTGATCAGCGAACTCCCAGTTGAAAATAAAACAGCCTTACTTTTTGGAACAGAGCTAACGGGCTTATCGGATACGGCATTAGAAGAAGCCGATGTCTATGTGAAAATACCCATGTATGGATTTACAGAGAGTTATAATTTATCCGTATCTGCCGGAATTTGCATGTATGACTTCATTAACAGATTAAAGTCTTCGTCTTTAGATTGGAAATTAAGTGAGGAAGAAAAGGTGGAAGTTCTTTTCGAATGGGCAAGAAAAACCATTCGAAAAGGGGATGAAATCATCGAAAAATTAATTTCTGATTCAAAAAGTTTCTAGAGGGTATACAACCTATTTAAAAAACAACGATTTTTGCATTCAATTTTTAAATTATGAGTGCATTAGGGAATCACATTTTAGTGGAATTTTCGGGTTGTGAACCTGAAATCATGAATGGTGTTAGTACAATTGAAAACGCCATGGTAGACGCGGCAGAGAGTGCTGGAGCTACAGTTATAAACAGTACGTTTCATCATTTCTCGCCTTATGGTGTGTCGGGTGTTGTTGTTATTCAAGAAAGCCATTTAGCCATTCACACTTGGCCGGAATATGGGTATGCAGCTGTGGATCTTTTTACATGTGGAGATCAAGTTGATGCCTGGGTTTCATTTGATTTGTTAAAAGAAGCTTTCAAAGCAAAAAATTATAGCGCAATTGAAATGAAAAGAGGAGCGCTAAACCTTCTGAATAGACTTGATTTCGATATCAATTCAATCCGTTCTGAGGCAAAAAACAGATTAAATCCAGATAAGTATACACGAAATGTATGGTTTACGGATAAAGACGATGATCAAGGCTTGTCTTTAAGGTATACCGGAGAAGTTTTGTTTGATCAGAAAACAGAGTTTCAAAGAGTTAAAGTTCTTGAGACTTATAGATATGGGAAAATGTTGGCTCTCGATAATATGGTGATGACAACAGAAAAAGATGAATTTCATTACCACGAAATGATATCACATCCTGCCATGTTTACTCACGGAAATATTAAAAATGTTCTTGTTATTGGCGGGGGAGATGGAGGAACAGTTCGCGAAATCCTCAAACATCAGTCGGTTGAAAAAGTGACTATGGTAGAGATTGATGGAGCTGTTATTGAAGCGTGTAAAGAGCATTTACCACAAATTGCGGCATCTTTTGATGATCCGAGATTAGAGCTTCATGTTGCAGATGGAATTGATTTTGTAAAAAATGCAGATTCAACTACTTATGATCTAGTAATTGTGGATGGGTCGGATCCGGTGGGACCTGCTGAAGGTCTTTTTACTGTTGATTTTTATCAGAACTGTGAACGTGTTCTTAAACAAAACGGTATTCTAGTTGCTCAAGGTGAATCCCCGAAATTCAATGAACAAGCTTTTACTGAATTAAATGCTACATTGAAATCGATTTTTGGAAATTCCAATGCTCATACGAGTTTGCTTTACGTGCCAACGTATCCAACGGGAATGTGGAGTTTTCAATGGGGGATTAAAGGCGATTTAGATCCTTTAAAGATTAATGAAAAAGCGGATGAAATTGGTGCTTTTGTGAATGAAAATGGACTAAACTATTACAATTTTCATATTCATAAATCGAGTTTTGCTTTGCCAAATTTTGTCTTGAAAATGCTTGATAAATAATGGCATTCAATCCGAACGACATAGGATTAAAAAATGGAAATCTATTTGGGTTTCCTGTTAGCGAGGAAGAAGCTGATGTCCACGTGATACCAGTTTGTTTCGATGCCACTGCTTCATTTGGAAAAGGAGCTTCAAGTGGACCACAGGGGATACTTGAGGCTTCGACTCAATTGGACTTTTATTCGCATCATAAAAAGAATGCTTGGCAAACCAAAATTTGGATGTCGCCTATTTCGGAGGAATTACTTCAGGTAAATGAGGATTTAAGTCAAAAAAGTAAAGAGTATTTTGAATTTCTTGAATCAGGAGGAGAACTATCAGAAAGTCCTTCATTTCGGTTATTCGTTGACCAGGTAACAAAAGCTCAAGAACATATCCAAGAAGGCTTAAAAAACCGAGTCTCAAAACTCGTAAAATCAGGGAAGAATTTCATCGTTTTAGGTGGAGAACATAGTGTCCCTTTAGGTGCTATAGAGGCCATTTCTGAGATTTATGCTGATTTTGGAATTCTCCAAATCGATGCGCATGCTGATTTAAGAGATTCTTACGAAGGCTTTTCGCAGTCGCACGCTTCGATCATGTCAAATGCCTTAAAGTTAAATTCACTTTCAAAGCTCGTACAGGTGGGTGTCAGAGATCTTTGTGAAGAAGAAGCCGATCGAATTCGTTTTGATCAAAGAATTGATACTTATTACGACTGGAATATTTCTCGATCGAAGTACACCGGAGGTAATTGGGATTTGATTTCAGATGATATCATTCGTAGGTTACCACAAAATGTTTATGTAAGTTTTGATATTGATGGTTTGAAGCCAGAGCTTTGTCCAAACACAGGTACACCTGTCCCTGGAGGATTGGAATTCAACGAAGCCTTGTATTTACTTGAAAAACTGAAGAAATCCGGTAAGAATATCATTGGAGTAGATCTATGTGAAGTCAATGGAGAGCAGGCAGATTCAATAGATTCTAACGTAGGAGCAAGAATTCTTTGGGAATTATCCTTACTTTTCTAGTTCAACTTTAAGGATATCTTATTTTTGTTTTATGTTGAAGAAAAGAGCCATCGTATCGGTTACAAATGATCTATATACAGATCAAAGGGTGCACAAGGTATGTCTTTTTTTACATGAAAATGGTTATGAGGTTTTACTTGTAGGCAGACATCGAAAAGGAAGTCCTGAAATGGATGAAAGGCCTTATAAATGGCGTAGATTAAATGTTCTTTTTGATAAAGGCCCCTTGTTTTATGCCTTTTACAACCTCTTCTTATTCTTTTATTTATTGATTAAAAGAAAAGATGTCCTTGTCTCAAACGATCTCGATACCTTGTTACCAAATTTCTTGATTCATAAAATCTGCAAAACCAAATTGGTTTATGATACGCATGAGCTTTTTACTGAGGTTCCCGAACTTGTGAGTCGTCCTAAGGTTCAAAAGATATGGTTAAAAATCGAAAAGTCTATTTTCCCAAAATTGAAGCATGTGATAACTGTAAATCAGTCGATTGCCTCTATTTATACTGAAAAGTATGGGGTGGAAGTAGATGTAGTTCGAAATATCTCTCCTAAAAGAAAATTTACAAAAACTGAAACAAGAGGTAGTTTAGGCTTACCAGAAGACAAGTTCATAGTGATTCTGCAAGGTGCGTGGATCAATGTAGATCGAGGTGGGGAAGAATTGGTTGAAGCATTTTCGGAAGTTCCAGATAACTGTTTTTTAGTAATTGCAGGGGGTGGTGATGTTATTGATGCACTAAAGCAAAAGGTGGAGCAATTAAATATTCAAAATAAGGTGACGTTTTATCCGAAACAACCTTATGAGGCCTTGTGTCAGATTACCATGAATTGCGATTTAGGCGTGAGTTTAGACAAAAACACGAATAAAAATTATCAGTTTTCTTTACCCAATAAAGTATTCGATTATATACACTCAGGGCTGCCGGTATTGGTGTCTGATTTGGTTGAAATTAGAAGGATAGTGGAAAGGTATAAAGTTGGTGAAATCCTGAATGAAGTTAGTCCTGGTCAAATTGCAAATAGCATTGCTCTTCTGGCAAAGGAAAAAGAGAGATATCTAGAATATAAAAGAAATACAGTAATGGCTTCCGAGGATTTGAATTGGGAGAATGAGACGAAAGTACTTCAAGAAATTTATTTAAAAAATGATTGATCATACGATTCCTTTGGATAAAGTTAATGAGATGAATAAAGGGACTTTAATGGAGTCTCTTGGGATTGAATTCACTGAAATTGGACCCGATTATATTAAGGGGAAAATGCCTGTAGATGAAAGAACCTTTCAACCGATGAAATTGTTGCATGGGGGAGCAAGTGCTGCATTAATGGAGACTTTAGGGTCTTTCGGTAGTCATTTGCTGATTGATAGAGAAAAACAATCCACCGTTGGTTTAGAGATTAATGCCAACCATGTAGGTTCTGCGAAGGGAGGTTTTGTGGAAGGAATTGCAAAAATTATTCATAAAGGAAATTCAACTCATGTTTGGCAAATTGATATCTTTAATGAAGAAGGTAGATTGATTTCTACTGGAAGACTTACAAACATGATAAGAACTTTAAAATAGTGGAATACAGAGGTTTTGTAAAATATAGATTACCCGGTGAAGAGGAAACTGTGATCTTAAACGGGTTTTGGAAGAAAACCGATCATTTACAAGGTTTTTCTAATGTAGATTTTGTCGTTGCCAATTACGATAATTCCTTTTATTATGTGTTTCATGCAAACGACGAAGATGAGAAAGCTGAAATTGAGCTGTGTTATAGATCTATGGACGATGAGTCCTTCCTGAATTACGGGGCTTACACGGAAAAATTAAAGGACTTAATTGAGGAGATTCGTTCCGGTAAATATCAAAAAGTTATTTTTTCAAGAAGAAAGAAAGTGGGGAGAAAAGTGGATCCAGAAGCCATTTTTCACAAATTGAATATTCAATATCAAAATTCCTTTAATTACTTATTTGGAATAGAGAATACAGGAGTTTGGATTGGAGCTTCACCTGAAGTTTTGATTGGTTCCGTTTATTCACGATATCAAATGCATTCTCTGGCTGGTACATTGGGAAGAAATGTTCAGGGAGAATATGATTGGAGCGAAAAAGAAAAGGAAGAGCAGAAATATGTGACTGATTACATCATTGATGGTTTTGAAAAGGTGGGAATAACAGACCTGAAACTTGATGGTCCGTCTGTATTTGAGCACGGTCGAGTGGCACATTTGAAAACCAGCATGGACTTTGCGGCTACCTATGATCAGATAAATGAATTATTGCGCGAAATTCCACCAACTCCAGCAGTTTGTGGAATACCCAAGGAAGAAATTCTTTCCGTGATTCAAGACTTAGAGGGATATGACCGAAGATTTTACACGGGAACGATAGGAGTTTATAAAGAAGGTCAAATTCAGCTTTTTGTGAATTTAAGATGTATGGAAGTATTCATGAATGAGGCCTGTTTATATGTTGGGGGAGGAATAACCTCAAAATCGGATCCGGAGAATGAATGGGATGAGACAGAAGTTAAATCTCAGACTCTTTTGGACATGCTATAAAAAGGAAACTGCATTTGGTCCTTCGTTAAAAAGTAAATCCAGAATCGATAAGTTGTTTTGAAATTCAAATCGATCGGAAAACACTTGGATATATGATGGAGTTTTAAAGTCACTTTTCCTCTTTGGACTTAACCTTTCACGGTAATTTTCAAAATCAGACTCCTTTATGTAAGTGTCAGAAATTGAGGTGTTTGTATCGATAGAAAACGTTTTAGAAACGAATTCTACTAGCTTTAGGTTTTTCTCAATCAGGAGTTCTTCTTTGGAATTGATTAAGTCCATGATCTCTCGATCATAATAGTCGTAAAACGGACTATTTTTGTAAGCACTTTCTATGGATTTGAGGTGATTTTTTTGCCAGTCTTCGGAATAATCAATTTTAATTTCTCGGGTCTTGGATTTACTGCCATTTGGTTTGATGACAGGAATCGACAAATTCAGAGGACCATTTGCACCTAAAATTTGCGTTCGATTTCTAAAAGTTTGTTTGGGGTAGGTGTCCCATACTTCAAAAACCGCTTCTTCAGAATTTTTAAGAATGTGATAGAACTCTATATTCCCAAAATAAGGAAGAAATAGAATGCTCTTCATTATTCAATCCACTTAAATACTCTATCCCATCGAATCGACGACTCACCAAAAGCAGAGGCAATTGGATCTTTGGAGAACCAAATAATCTTCGCTTTTCCAACAATGTGATCTTCCGGAACAAATCCCCAGAACCTCGAATCCGTTGAATTGTCTCTATTGTCTCCAACCATAAAATAGTAGTCCATTGCGAAGGTATAGGAATCTACTTTTTCGCCATCAATATAAATACCGTCCTCTTTTTCTTCAAGTTTGTGGCCTTCATAAGCTGTGATAATTCTTCTATATAGAGGAATCGTCTTCTTGTTGATCTCAACCGATTCGCCCTTCGCTGGAACAGTAAATGGCCCCATGTTGTCTTTTGTCCAATCGTATTGAAGGTCATTAGGGAAAGAAGAAAGATAACCGCTGTACATATTCATAGAATCTCTTGCTTCCTCTTTTTTAGCAATTACTGGACTAATATTTTCAGCTCCCCAAAGATTCTGTGCTTGAACCAAAATTTCCTTTGTAAGAAACCCTTTTAAATTTTGTTCCATAATCGCATTACTTCCAGAAGCGACACTATTTTCCACTATCCAATAATCAGGGTTGTCTTTGAAGTTTTGGTAAACAAACAACATGTCTTCAGGAGCTAGTTTTCCAATTTGAATCTTAGAACCATCGGGGTAAGTATGAACATTTTGTTCAGTTGTCGAAATATTCAACAATTTGTTTTTTGTATTGATGTTGTAGCGCCATTGTCTTTGTTTAGGTATAAAGGCTAATTCTCCATTTATATAAAGTTCTTTGTCTCGCATTTCATATACATCTCCGGGAATGGCTACACATCTCTTGATATAATTCTCTCGTTTATCAACAGGTCTGTATTTTAATCCATATTCGTTTTCATAGCTTGTTTGTGCTTGCTTTTCGTAAGAAGAACGATGATTCAATTCATAATCTTCGTAATTAATTGACTTTCCGGCTCCCCATTTCACTTTGCAATAAGCCATAAAGGCATCATGGCGTTTCTTTCCGTGATAATCATGACCCATATATCCATCTGGAACTCTTGGGTCGAATATGGCTGTATCGCCTGAAGGGAAATTAAACACCACTACATCATTTCTTTCCACGTCTGTCCAGCCAGGTAATCTTACATAGCCAATCTTTTCCCATTCTAAATATGAGTCCACATTCAAATAAGGAATCGTATTGTGGAAAATTGGGAAGGATAGGGGAGTCATGGCAACTCGAGTACCATAGGAAAGCTTGTTAACAAATAAGAAATCTCCTACCAACATCGTTTTTTCCATGGAACCTGTTGGGATCTGGTAAGGTTCGGTCACATAAGTACGAATTACAGATGCTGCAATCATAGCGAAAATCACGGCATCATAAGCTTCTTTAATGATGGTTTTTCTGATCTTTTTTGATTTTTTAGATCTCAAGAATCCAAAAATGAATGCCAAGGCATGTCCTAGAATTGGTAAAGACACGAAAAGAATGGCGTGGTCTCCTTGTTTTCTTTTCTCTAAATCGTCAAGATTATCCCATTTAGTTGGTTCAGAAATCTCCATTTCATCTGTAAAAGCGACTTTGTACAGTATTGGGTAAGGGAAAAAGAGTCCCAACAGAGTAGATTGAAGGTCCCATCCTCCAAATTTTCGAACCAAACCGATATTTGCGATGAACATCATGTACAGATGCACACCTGGAAATATAAAGAGCAATCCCCACCACCAAGGTTGATTGGTTGCTTTAAAAAGGATGCAATAATTATAACCCGGAATTAAGCCCTCCCAGGACTTTCTACCCAATTTTGGGAAAATCTTCCAATAAAATGAAAGAACGGGGTGTAGGATTGATATAAATAGGTAAAAATAAAGAGCTGACATAATTATAAGTTTAAAACATCATCCATGGTGAAGACACCTTGTTGATCTTTGATGTATTCAGCCGCTAAAACAGATCCAAGGGCGAATCCTTTTCTGCTGTGCGCTGTATGTTTAAGTTCAATTGAATCTATTTCTGAAGTGTATTCTACAATATGCGTTCCAGGGACATCTGGTTTTCTTTCTGCTAAAATGGGAATGGATCCTTTTTCTGATAAAGCCTTGCTTTCAGATAAATTCCATGCATCAAATCTCTTGGAATGATCAATAATTCCTTCAGCTGTAGTGATAGCTGTTCCTGAAGGTGCATCCAGTTTTTGCATGTGATGAATTTCTGTAATACCCAATTCATATTCTTTTTGCAAATCCATGATCTCCGCTAATTTCTGATTCATCTTAAAGAAGATGTTCACACCAACACTAAAATTAGTAGCATGCAATAGTGCCTTATTGGAGCTTTTAACCTTTGCACAGATTTCATCGAAAACATCGTACCAACCCGTAGTCCCAACAACGATGGAAATATTATGATTCAAGCAATATTCAATATTTCCTTTTGCGGCTTCGGGTCTTGTAAATTCTATAGCTACGTCGGTATCGGCAGGGATTTCATCTAAAGAAGAGGAAGAAGTAAGGCGTGCGCATATTTCATGACCTCTAGAGACCGCAATATCCTCTATTGCTTTTCCCATTTTCCCGTATCCAATCAGTGCTATTTTCATTTTCAAAAACTACAAAAATAAAATAATGAGGTAGAAGGTATTGAAGTTTTAAGAATTATTTAAAATTTAATTTGATTCCGGCTCCAAAGCTATTGAAGGAGGGCATGGCAGGTTCGATGGAAAGGCTTAAGTCTGGGCTAACATCAAACTTGCAAAAATGCGCTTGAACACCAGCATCTACAATGTTGAGCAAATAAACACCAATGAAAACAAAAATGGAAAGATCTCTCCAATTTTGATATTGACTTTGTTGAGCGACAAGAGCTTCTCCATCAAGGTTTAATGTAACATCGCTTTCATTACCCAGGGGAGCATCTACATTTCCAGCTTCATTTCTTTCCAAATACGTATTTCTATAGAGTCTTCTTTCAGTTTCATTTTTATAGATAAAATATGCTGAAGCGCCGAGTCCGCCATATATTATAGGTAATTTCCATACCCATGGGTTTCTTCCAATCCATTTGGGTCTATTGGAATGTTTGGAAAGGTAGATTTGTCCGGCACCGGGTAAAAGTGACCATAACATGGCTTTGGACATCAAGCTCAATTCCTTTTTCTGTTTTTTCTTTTTTTGTTTTTGAGGAAGTGAATCATTTTTGGATTCTACAATAGTCGAATCACTTGCATTTTGGGCAAAAGAAGAGTTAGAACCTAAAAACAGGCAAAAAAATAGGGTGATATAAATTATTGCTCTAATAGCTCTATAATTCTGTTAAGGTCAACTTCTGAATCGAAGTTGATAACGATTTTCCCTTTACCATTATTGCTTTTCGAAATATCAACTTTGGCTGATAAAGAATCTGCAAGCGTTTCTTTAAATTCCATTTGTCTTTCCGAAACAGGCAAAACGTCCGAAGATACAGGCGTATTCTTTTTTGGCGCTTTGTTTTTTATCAAGTCTTCTAGTTGACGAACAGAAAGTTTGTCTGTGATCGTTTTTTTGAATAACTGAAGTTGTTTGTCCTCCGAGCCAGCAGAAACCAATGCTCTGGCATGACCCATGGAAATATCTTTATCGCGGATTCCTAACTGAATTGCGGCAGGAAGTTTTAATAACCTTAGATGGTTAGCGATAGAAGGTCTTGATTTGGCTAATTTTTGAGAAAGTTGCTCCTGCGTTAGGCTACATTCGTCAATTAATCTTTGGTAGGAAAGCGCGACTTCAATAGCATTTAAGTCTTGTCTTTGAATGTTCTCCACCAAAGCCATTTCGAGCATGGACTGATCATTCGCAATACGAATATAGGCAGGCACTTTTTTGAGTCCAGCCATTTGAGAGGCTCTGAATCTTCTTTCTCCAGAGATCAATTGGTAACGGTCGTTCCCAACTTTTCTTACTGTAATTGGCTGAATAATCCCGTGTTCTGCAATAGATTCAGATAATTCCTGAAGTGCTTCTTTTTCAAACTCAGTTCTTGGTTGAAACGGATTGGTTTCAATCTGACTAATTTTAATTTCAGCAACTGATCCAACAGTTTTGGAAGTGCCTTTTGAGCTCGTGATGTCTGTGTCCGGGTTTTCAAGCAGGGCGCTAAGTCCTTTCCCGAGTCCTCTCTTCTTCGTAGCCGCCATGTTATGCCTCTATTTTTTTAGATTTTTGCTCAAGTTTGGTCATATTATTTTTCTGAAGTATTTCTCGAGCAAAATTCAGATAGTTTATTGATCCTTTACAGCTCGCATCGTGCATGATGATTGTTTCACCAAAAGATGGAGCTTCTCCTAATCTTGTGTTTCTATGTATAATTGTATCAAAAACAAGATCTTGGAAATGCGTTTTCACTTCCTCAACTACTTGATTTGCAAGTCGAAGTCTTGTGTCGTATAAAGTCAACACGATACCTTCAATCTCAAGTTCTTGATTTAATCTTCCTTGTACGATTTTGATTGTATTCAAAAGTTTACCTAATCCTTCAAGGGCAAAGTATTCACATTGCACGGGAATCATTACACTGTCTGCTGCAGTTAAAGCGTTTACTGTGATTAATCCCAATGATGGCGAACAGTCAATGATGATAATATCATAATCGTCTTTGATTTTCTCCAAAGCGATTTTTAAACGATGCTCTCTGTTTGGCATGTTGATCATCTCTAGTTCAGCTCCAACTAAGTCAATATGTGCAGGAAGGATATCCAAATTAGGATTTTCTGTTTGGTAAATAATGTCTTTTGGATTTACATCATCAACCAGACAGTCGTAGATACTCTGAGTTACCGTTTTCGGATCGAATCCAACTCCGGAAGTAGCATTTGCTTGAGGGTCTGCATCCACAATTAATGTTTTGTATTCCAATACTCCA
>JAUICI010000125.1 GCA_030427935.1 Bacteroidia bacterium
ATAGGTGAAATCTTGGATATTACTGAGAATAACGCGAAAGTCAAGTCTTATCGAATTGTAGAAAAATTAAGAAAAGTCTATTATAAAAAAGAAAATAACTACATAGGCCATGGAAAAACACAAGATTAATCTGGACCGACCAGAGATTTCGTCGGAGGAGATTAAGGCCAAACAAAATTTTGACCAAATAATTAAAAACTACCATGTTACACCGAAATCATTCTTGCAAAAAGGATGGTTTTGGGGAACGGTAGGACTAGCTTCAATAGCTGCTGTAACTGTCTTTACCTTTACCTCATTGAATAGTTCGGAAGTAGAGGAGGGTAAAGAAAAACAAATTACTTCCGGAAATTCGGAGAGCTTACCTCCTGATACACCCTGTATCAAACCTCCGAAAGAAGAAAATCAACAACAATTTCAAATCTTTAAAATTGATCCGAAGAAGGAAAATCGTTTAACTACGAGCGAGGGGTCCGTCATTACCATCCCTGAAAATGCCTTCAAAGATGCTGATGGAAATCTTATTCAGAACGAAATTGAGATCAAAATTAGAGAGTTTTACACTAAGGAAGATCTTTTCTTGTCTGGAATCCCCATGACATACGATTCTTCAGGAACCCAGTATTCATTGGAAACTGGAGGTATGATCGAATTACGTGGTTTATCAAATGGAGAGGAAATCAAAAATTTGGATAAGGCCATGAAAATCGAATTGGCAACGATTAGTGCGGATGACAATTTCAATTTGTATTATCTGGATGAAAATAATTCGAAATGGGATTATCTAAAACCGCTTAAGTCGGAAGAAATAGCTCTAGAAAACCTTGAAACTCCTGAAGTTTATAAAAAGAAAGTACAGGAAATTCAAAATCAAATTAAGGAAACAAAAATTGAAATTGCCCAAGTCGAAAAAACGAAGCCATTGAAGCCTCGAAAACTAGATGAATCAAAGTTTAGTTTTGATATCGATGCAAATAAGTCGCAATTCCCAGAATTGGCTGATTTTAAGAATGTGATATTCGAGGTAGGTGATGAGAATAAAGGGTTTTCTGATGAAGTATACTCCAAAACTTGGGAAGATCTTCAGCTTAAAAAACTCAACAATAAATATCAAGTTGTCTTGAAAAAGGGAAGTCATATTGAAAAATACATTGTCTACCCAGCCTTAACTGGAGCAGAATACACAAAGGCGAAATCTCAATTTGACAAGAAATTCCAGGTTTATGATCAAAAATTGAATGCGAAAAAGGTTCAATTGGATCAATACCAAAAGGACTATGAATACAATAAGAAGAAGTGGGAGCAAGCTGTTGCCTATTCTCAAAAGAAAGAATACCAACACAATGAACTTGCAGGAAAGTATGTGAACCAGTCCGGAATCAGCATTTCTAAGAGCAATGATAAAGTCACAAGGATTTTTGAAGCAAAAGAGTTCGGTGTTTTCAATTGTGATCGTAAAATTAATTTCCCTTCGGCACAGAAAGTTATGGCCTTATTTATCCGAGAAGATGGTTCAAGAATTAGGAATTTGCATAATGTAACCTTAGTGTCTGACAAAAAGAACTCCATTTTTCAATATTCGAAACAAGAATTGGCCAGATTTGGATACAATCCAAGGCACGAGAATCGAATTTGGATGGTTGATGAAAAAGGAGATATCTATGCATGTGGGAACGATGAGTTCAAAAAAATTGATAAAAAAGCGGGACAGCATCAGTTTGTAATGAAAAAACTTCCCAATTTTGAAACAGTAGATGAATTTAAATTATTAACCCTGTCAACTCCTGTAGAATCTTGAAAAGTGTAGTATTCCTTATTGTGTGTTTGTGTTCGATCTCTTTAAATGCCCAGCATGGGACAATAAAAGTAGAAAAACATGATGATTTTATGCCTCGTATTGCTGGTAGAGCTGGAGGAGATATTTCTAGATATTATTTGTGCGATTCAAAAGGGATTACAATCGGACAAAATTCAAAAGTGGTCTCATTTGTATTGTATTTCGTGAATGAAAAGAGCGAAGAATATGAGGTTAAAATTGAAGGGAATACTGTGCCAGATGAGCATTGTAAGCAAATTATGAGTCTCCCTGATGGAAATATTGTCTATTTCCAAGAGATCATGGTAGAGAGCAAAGGGCACGTTGTTAAGGTAACACCACTAATGTTCTTTTTGAAGGATGAGAAGTAGTTTGCTACTGGTTTTATGTCTGTTTGCATTCATTGGATTTAGTCAGGATAAAAAAGGAACCATTCGAGTAGAGAAAAGCACTATTGCTGGACTCTATAAATACGAGTCAAAATCTGAAACCAAAACATATATTAGGATTTTCAAAGATTCTAGTGTCATGTTAGCCAATAATAGAGAAGAATCTGAGTACATGATGTATTGGTTTGATCGTATGGCGCGAGATTCTAATCTTCCAAAAGGTAAATTGGAGTTTTTCGGAGAAGAAGTGCGAATTGAGATCAAGATTGCTCAATCGAAAGAAGATAACATTTTGTTGCGTGGTACATTTATTGAACCTACTAAGATGAAATTACATCGGGTAGGGAAGGATGTTGATAATAAAGACTACATATTCATTAAACAATAATTGAAAGCTTATAGAGAGATAATTACTTTAAAATTCTTGCTTTTTTTCTTAGTTCCGGGCTTTAGTCAGAAGGGAACAATTAAAGTTCAAAAAGAAAGTACGATGGAGATTTTTGGATTACAGAGTAATCGAAGTGGGTCTCCTCAATCTTATATTATCTTAATCGACGACACCAAAGCTGTATTTGTAAATTCCTATTTTGATGCTCAGGCAGTATGGGATAAATATCGAGCAGGTGAAAAAATCGAAGGGAGAACTTTGCCAGGTATGTACAAAAGGGAAGGGGATCAAATATTCATTTTCCTGGTCAAGGGAGTCCAATTCAAAGGAAGCCGAATTAATGATGCTTTATATCTAATCGATTATACCGGAGAACAAGTCGTCTTTTACAAAGTCTTTATATAAAAAAAGCGACTCGAAAGTCGCTTTAATTTTTTTATCCACCGAAATCGTCAAATCTGACATTCTCTTTTGGAACTCCCCAATCGTCGCACATTTTCTCGACAGCTTGGTTCATTAAAGGAGGACCACAGAAATAGAATTCAATATCTTCCGGAGCATCATGCTTAGAAAGGTACTGATCGATTACAGCCTGGTGAACGAATCCAAGGAATCCGTCTCCATTTTCATCATTGATATCTTTTTTCTCTACCCAATTATCTTCTTCCAATGGTTCAGAAAGTACCATATAGAATTTGAAATTTGGAAATTCTTTCTCTAGATCTCTGAAATAGTGGATATAGAACAATTCCTCTCTTGATCTACCACCATACCAATAAGTTACTTTTCTTCCAGTCTTCATGGTCTTGAAAAGCTCATAAAGGTGAGATCTCATTGGAGCCATTCCGGCACCACCACCAACGTAAAGCATTTCAGCATCTGACTCATTAATGAAGAATTCTCCATAAGGTCCAGAAATGATTGCTTTGTCACCAACTTTCAAATTGAAGATATAAGACGAAGCAACACCAGGATTCACTTTCATCCAGTTGTTGGTTTTTCTATCCCAAGGTGGAGTAGCAACCCTTACATTCAACATAATTCTTCTTCCTTCAGCAGGGTATGAAGCCATGGAATATGCTCTAACAACTTCTTCATTGTTCTTCATAACCAAATCCCAAAGACCAAACTTATCCCAAGCCGACTTGAATTTTTGTGGAGCACCTGGGTGATCTTGTGGATGTGCCTCAATATCCATATCAGAATACTTCACCTCACATGGTGGAATCTTAATCTGAATATATCCACCTGCTTTATAATCCATGTCTTCAGGAATCTCAACGATAAACTCCTTAATAAAAGTTGCCACATTGTAATTCGAAACCACTTCAGCTTCCCATTCTTTAATACCAAGAACTTCTTCCGGAATCTCGATTTCCATGTCTTCTTTTACTTTCACCTGACATCCAAGTCTGATTCCGGATGCAATCTCTTTTCTAGAGAAGTGAGGTACCTCAGTAGGAAGAATTTCTCCTCCACCTTTATGCACGTGACATTCGCACTGAACACAAGTACCACCTCCACCACAAGCGGATGGCAAGAAGATTCCATTAGAACCTAAAGTAGAAAGAAGTGTACCACCACCATCAACTTCAATTTCTTTTTCTCCATTAATGGTAATTTTAATTTTTCCTGCAGGAGATAATTTTGCTTTAACGAAAAGTAGCATTGCCACTAATAGCAAAACGATTAGCAAGAAAACTGCAATTGTTATTCCTATTGTTAATCCCATTTCTTAATCTTTTCTATTATAATGTAATTCCCATAAAACTCATGAACGCAATCCCCATCAATCCTGTGATGATAAACGTAATACCTAATCCTCTTAGCGGAGCAGGAACATGAGAATATCTGATTTTCTCTCTAATTGCAGCAATCGCAACAATTGCTAAAAACCAACCAACTCCAGAACCTAATCCAAATGAAGTTGCTTCAGCGATACTCGAATACTGTCTATCTTGCATGAATAATGCACCACCAAGAATCGCACAGTTTACAGCGATCAATGGTAAGAAGATACCCAAAGCTCCATAAAGAGCAGGAGCAAACTTCTCAACGATCATTTCTACTAGCTGTACCATCGAAGCAATTACGGCGATGAACATGATAAATGAAAGGAAACTTAAGTCGATGTCAGCAAAATCTGCACTCAACCAAGCCAAAGCTCCTTCTTTCAAGACATAATTCTCTAATAAATAGTTGATCGGAACTGTGATTCCCAATACAAAGATCACTGCTGCACCAAGACCAACTGCAGTTTTTACAGTTTTTGATACTGCCAGGTATGAACACATACCAAGGAAGTATGCAAAGATCATATTTTCAATGAAAATACCTTTTACAAATATGTTTACTAATTCTTGCATGTTTTCTTAGTTTTTAGTGATCTTCAATTAATGATTTATTTCTAGATCTCTGTACCCAGATAATGATCCCTACCGTGATCAATGCCATTGGAGGTAGAATCATCAAGTTGTTATTTGCATACCAATCTGTTGCAAATAATCCAGTTCCTTCAACTTTGTCTCCCAAAATTGGAATCCCCATCAAAGTTCCTGTACCAAATAGCTCTCTTACAATGGAAACCAAAACCAATACAATTCCATATCCCAATGTGTTTCCAACACCGTCAAGGAATGATGGCCAAGGCTTTTGTGCCATTGCAAATGCTTCAAAACGTCCCATGATGATACAGTTTGTAATAATCAAACCAACGAATACTGAGAGTTTTTCTGCCATGTCTGGAAGGAATGCTTTCAATAATTCGTTTACAATAATTACAAGTGATGCTACAACCACTAATTGAACAATAATTCTAATTCTTGAAGGAATTAAGTTTCTCATCAATGAGATCACTACGTTTCCTAAACCAAGTACAAATAATACAGAACCTGTCATTACTAAAGCTTGCTCCACCTGAACCGTAATTGCTAATGCAGAACAAATACCAAGTACCTGTACAGTTACCGGGTTATTATCTTCTAAAGGATCAATAACCAGTTTTCTATTCTTTTTGGAGAATAGTGGCTCTCTAGGAGCTTTCTTTTTTTCTACTGCTTCACTCATAATCCTTACTTAATAGTTTGAAAATGTTTTACATAAACTTGAAGTGATCTTTCAAGCATTTCTTCAACTCCTTTGGAAGTAATGGTTCCTCCTGTGATTCCATCAACAGCGTGAGGGTTTCCTTCTCCTCCAGATCCTTTTGTAACAACCATCTTTACAAACTCTCCATTTTCATTTGAAATTTTCTTTCCTTTTTCAAATTGTTCTTGGAAGGTTTTGTAAACTTTAATTTCAGCACCTAGACCAGGAGTTTCCGTTTTGTGATCAAATTTAGCAGCCTGAATATCTGACATATTCTCTTTTACAGCTACATAACCCCAAATCGGACCCCAAAGACCTTTTCCTACCATCGGAAGAATGTAAAGCTTTTGACCTTCTTTCTCCGCAATATAAATTGGGTATTCTCTGTCTTCTGGAGCAACTCCAGTATTTCTAAACTCTTTCTTGATATCTTTCGATTCAGCAGCTTTAAGATCAGATCCTTCAATCTTTTCTCCTTTGCTGTTTACCAAGTATCCATCCTTTACATGCTTGTCAAAAATATCATCAACATTTTGTCTCGTCGATTCAACTTTAATCGCACCAAGGATATCCATTCTTTTCTTCTTAGCTGCATTCTTCTGCTGGATTGGTTTCAATCCCATAGAAATAGAGGCTAAGATGGTTCCTACAACCACAACCAATACGATTGCGAAACCTATAGTATAACCGTTACTTTCTTTATTGATAGCCATAATTATGCAGTTTTAAGTCTTTTAAGTCTTCGTTTAACATTCGACTGAACAACGTAATGATCAATCGTTGGCGCCATGATATTCATGAACAAGATTGCCATCATTACTCCTTCAGGATAAGCTGGATTGAAAACTCGAATCATGATTGATAAGAATCCTCCAAGGAACCCGTAAATAAACTTTCCAGTATTTGTCTGACAAGCTGTTACCGGATCAGTAATCATGAACACACCTCCAAAGAAGAAACCTCCTAAGGCAATCATGTGTAAAGGTTCTAATAACATGAATTCATTTGCTCCCCAAGCATTAAAGATTGCCGACATGGCCAATCCACCTGCAAAGAATGAAATCATAACTCTCCAGCTTGCGATACCTGTGAATAAAAGAATTGCTGCTCCAATTAAACAAGCTACAGCAGAAGTTTCTCCTATCGATCCAGGAATATATCCCATCCAAGAAGCTTCCATTGTGTAGACTTCTGCAAAATCAGAAACGCTCTGGAAGGCCCAAGATGTTTTATCATCTGATGTAAATGTTGCCAAATCACCTAGTGCAGTTGGACCCGAAAATCCATCTGGTTGTCCACCAAACCACACTGAATTACCTGACATGGAAGTCGGATAAGCAAAGAACAAGAATGCTCTTGCTGTTAAGGCAACGTTGACAATATTCATTCCCGTACCACCGAATACTTCTTTTCCAATCAATACGGCAAAAGCTACAGCGATTGCAACCATCCATAATGGAACATCAGCAGGCATAATTAATGGAATCAAAAGTCCAGAAACCAAAAATCCTTCATGTAAGGAGTGTCCTTTGATAATTGCAAAAATAAATTCAACTGTTAGACCAACACCATAAGAAACAATGATCAATGGAAGAAGGACTGTTAATCCATAAAGGATTTTAGGTCCAAAATCAGCCCAGAAATTTGTTACATCTACATCTGAAGTTGGATTTGCAACATAATGCCAGTGTCCAGCACCTACCATTCCGAAGATCAAACAAGGAATTAAGGCAATGATCACAGTCATCATGGTTCTTTTCAAATCCACTCCGTCTCGAATGTGTGACCCTTTCTTGGTTACTTCTTTCGGAGTAAAAGCAAGAGTCATAAAACTTTCGAAAACGGGATGAAGCTTCTCAAGTTTCGACCCTTTGGCGAACTTCGGCTCCATATTTTCGACTATTCTCTCTAAAAATTTCAATTTATCTAGTTTTTAATTGAGTTCAACATTACATACATTCTTCATAAATGACATCCAGGCCTTCTCTTACGACACTTTGAATGTTCACTTTTGATGTACATACATATTCACATAGTGCTAAATCTTCTGGGGCAACTTCATAAATACCTAATTGCTCCATGGCATCAATGTCATTTACCATGATGGCTTTAACTAAGAACATCGGGTAAATATCCATTGGGAATACTTTTTCCATTTCTCCAGTCACTACAAATCCTCTTTCTTCACCGTTTGTATTGGTGTCCAGTCTGAATTTCTTGCTTCCTGTTAACCAAGTAGGGAAGAGCATGGAGTTTGAAAACTTATCAAATCCTGGTGCTAACCATCCTTTAGTTAATACAAACTTCAACTGATTTCCTTCAGGAATTACAGTGATCTGGTTATCGTAATAACCTAGATAACCATCTGCTTCAATTTTTTCTCCTGTTAAAGCATTTCCAGAGATGTATCTTACGTTGTCTCCTTCAATATTATCAGCAATCAATTTCTTGATATTTGTTCCAATAACTGTTTTGATGTATTTCGGATTTTTTACTTCCGACCCCGTCAATGCGATGATCTTAGAAGCATCAAACATTCCAGTTGAGAAATACTTTCCGATCATGATCAAATCTTGAGGATTGATAAACCAAACAACTTCACCTTTATTTAAAGGATCGATGTGGTGAATCTGAATTCCAACGTTACCTGCCGGATGTTTACCGTAAACATTATTTATTTGAACACCCTTCGCATTCATGAAAGCTGCATCTGGAGCTCCATTTCCTTTTACGTTCAAATGAATCTTACCTTCCGTTAATTTTGAAAGTACATCAATTCCTTTTTGAACAAACTCATCCTGTCCATGAACAATGAAGTCCATGTCCGGAGCTAAAGGAGCCGAGTCAAAAGCCGAAATAAAGATTGCTTTCGGAGTTTCATCAGGGTTTGCAATAATGTCAATAGGTCTTTGTCTTATAAAAGGCCATAAACCAGAGTCTAGTAATGTTTTCAAAACATCATCTCTGCTCATTCCTTCAAGAGCTGGTACTGTCTTCTGCTCATACTGAATTTCAGAATCAGCCTTAATTACAACCTCTAATATGCGTCGTTTTGCACCACGTACAATTTCAGCAACTTCACCTGATACTGGCGAAACAAACTTTACTGAATCTTGGTACTTATTGTGGAAAATAATAGAGCCTGCTTTTACCTTATCTCCAGCTTTGACTTCCATTTTAGGAGTCATAAGATGAAAATCTGGCGGTTTTACAGCAACAGTCTCTGGCGCATCTACAGAGGTCTTAACTTTTTCCGCTTCTCCTAGAAGTCTTATATCTAGGCCTTTGCGAAGCTTAATAGTTTTTGACATAGTAAATTTGGAATTATTATTGATGAGCAAATTTAAAAATTTGTTTTATTTGGTCATATTTTTGTCATAGTTTCAAATAGACACCATCTAATTTAGAATCATTCTAAATAAAATTACTTGTAAATGAGATTCTTACTTCTTTCGACATTTTTCCTGTTCTGCTATTTTCATCTGAGTTCACAAGTGGTTTTGGATTCCATTAAGTGTAATTATATAAATGCAGATGTAGGTTCTGTTAAATTCAACAAAAAAAACAATGAATTATCCATTCCTCATTTAAACTTTGGTAAGAATGAAAAGTTGGTTTTAAACTTTGATTTATTTGATACGGAATCAAGGGATTTGGCTTATGAAATCATATTGTGCGATAAAGATTGGAAAGAAAGTGAGCTTGACCGGTATGAATATATTGATGGTTTTGAAACCGTGTATATAAGAGATTTCAATCATTCCATTAATACTTTAATCAATTACATGAATTATCAGGTTGATGTGCCTACGGATGATTTCTCCTTTAAGTTTTCAGGAAACTACATTATTAGAGTATTCGATGAAGAGGATCCTGACCAGACCATTTTGCAAAGAAGATTTATTGTTGCTGAATCCGAAATTAATGTTGATGCAAAGGTGATTAGACCACAGATTGTAAGCGATTCAAGATATAAACAACAAATTGAATTCTCTATTTCTTATCCGGAGAGCATTTCAGATCCATTAACCAATCTATATGTAGCGATTCGTCAAAATAGGAATTGGGCCACGAGCATGTCCAATATCCAAGCCGACTATGTTCAAAACAATAAGCTCTTCTTTAATGATCAAACGAAATTTACTTTTGATGGAAATGATGAGTTCAGACAAATTGATTTGAAATTTAATCGTTCCGGTAATCTTGAGGTGGGAAGTATTTTTAGAGAAAATGATCAGTATCAAGTTTACCTAAAGGAGGACAAACCAAAAGCTTTTGATAACTATATCTTTAAAGAAGATTTAAATGGAAAATACACCGTTAAAAATGATGAAGCCAATGACAATGCAATTGAAGCGGATTATTTTAAAGTGCATTTTGAATTAAACAGCAATTACATTTTTGAGGGCGATGTTTATGTTTTTGGCGAAGTAAGTAATTGGGAAGTATTGGATGGGTTTAAACTCACCTTTGATCCCGATAAGAAGAAGTATGTGCTCGATAAGGACCTTAAGCAAGGGATGATAAATTTTTATTACTTAATAAAGAATAAGAAGGACGGAAAGATAAATATTGAAAAAATTGAAGGAAATCATTTCGAAACTGAAAATGATTACGACATCATTCTGTACTACAGAGACATAAGACAAGAAAATGATCGGATTTTAGGCGTGTATTCTTTTAATTCTTTGTATTAGAATAACGTCAGTTTACTCCAAATTTAATTCCTTGAATACGAATAATTAAGAATAAAAAAATCAGCCAATTTTCAGGCAAAAATCGATTTCATCTAAGAAAAAATATAGTTCATCTATAATTTGGAAGTGTTCGTCGTTTTCATTATCTTAGGTTCACTATGATCACAACAAACACAAGTTCAGGTATTAAAGTTCAGGTGCTACCGTCCTTTAGACCAGATTATTCCAATTTGATGAATGCGATTTACTTTTTTGATTACACAATTCAAATCGAAAATCACAGATTAAATGAAGTGCAATTGCTTTCAAGAAAATGGAAAGTGTTTGATTCCATGCATGCCGCCAGAATGATCGAAGGTCAGGGTGTGGTTGGAGAAACTCCAGTAATAAAAGATGGAGATTCTTATTCATATTCCAGCGGATGTGATCTGAATAGTGAAGTTGGGTACATGGAAGGTATGTATACTTTTAAAGATCTCATAACTGGTGAAATTATTGATGTATTAGTTCCTAGGTTTGAGCTTTTCTATCCATTTCGATATAACTAGAACGATTTGATTTTAATTTCTTTCTAAAAGCCTTTTCTCTGAAGGCGATTTTTCATTTTGGTAAAATTTTTGCTTTAAAAGAACAGAAATACTTAAAATTTTAAGTAATTTTTGACTCTTCAAATCAAAGATTTCATTATGAAAAAATTTGTGTACTTACTATCAATACTCATTTCTA
>JAUICI010000126.1 GCA_030427935.1 Bacteroidia bacterium
TCCAAATTCCCATCACCTCTTCCTCCTCACCGGATCATACTTCACATACTGAAATCCATTCTTCGTAAAAACTTCCAATCTCGATTTAATTTCATCGGTATTTTCTGTGGCACAAATAAATAGTCGTTTTCTGTGATCGGGATACATTAAGTATAGCTCCATGTACTGACCAGTCAATGTATTGTCACCCGTCAAGGATTGAGCTATCTTCCCTCCTTTTTTCTTCAAGATGACCACATCAGTAAAGGGATCCAAACATTTCCACTTCCCTTTCTTTCCAAATATGTTTTGTTTGTAAATACGGTAAACATGATTGGAAAAATCGAATTCAACGCCGGAGGACTTCCCCATAATAAAGAGAATCAAAACAATACCCACAGGAATAGCCACCATAGGGACAAACTCACTCATCCGTGAACCAACTACAGAGATAATCACCGTAAAAATAGCCACGCCCAAAATGGAAACATTGTTCAATTTTGTAATTTCTAAATATTCTGATTGGTAGGTTTTCATTTAATTCTTTTGTCTTTAAAAAATTCATCCAAGTACTTCATGTCCTTCACCGGTTTCTTGAGTTTCTGCTGAACGGTATCCACCTCCAAACCAGAAGACTTCATCATAAAATCTACCGTCACCACTACTCCACCTAAAATCGGAGCGCTTTTATAATCCGACTCCGCCATCACCAAAAACGTCAAAGCAAAAAGCCCCAACCAAAACCCCATGAGCATCATCACACTCCAAGGCTTTATTTCCGCATATTCCATCACTTCATTCATAGTTTATATTTTTCAATTCAACAACACCTTCTTCGCTCGCCGAAGCTTCAGCGAAGGAGAGCCTCCACCAAATAATTTTTCATTTTTCATTCTTCATTTTTAATTTTTCATTAAGCACACCTCTCCCAGGAAAGCTCGATTTTCAAGCTTTCAAAACACCATTTTATGGCTCTCTATTTATTTTTTTGGAGTCTTTTTTGAGTCGGCTTTTTTGCCTTTTCCGTCGAGCTCGCGGTCTTCTAGCATGACCTTTGAAATCGCCCGAACCGACTCGATCAATCTTTCCATTGTTTTTTTATCATCTCCGCCAACAGTTCCACCTTTGAGCCCGTGGATTGAATCTGCAATTCCTTGCATTTGCGCAATCATTTTTGCCGCATTTTCATCCCCATAGCCTTTCAGTTTCTGGCGTTTCAAGAATTCAGACTTGATTTCATCCCATCTGTTGGACTGCTCCTCACTTTGCATTTCAACAAGCTCCATCATCTTGAGGAAATTCGCTTCGGCACCGGAAGTCAAAGTTTGTGATTCGTTCTCGTAATGGGAAACGATAATTGAATCCAATTCCTCTTCATTCATAATTGGCTGGAGTTTCTCCACCATTTTATTCATGTCTCGATAGGAACCTTGCAATTTGAAGGAAGGTTCTTTTCTGTAAATTTCTTCCTGCCCAGCCGAATAGATATACTCTGTATTGGCTCTTAATACAACATCCCGCACTCGAATAACTTTCTGGAGGAGATTGAAATAATCGTTCAATTCTTCTGGAGAATAGCTTTGTTCAAAGTCTACCTTATCTTTATTTCCAGAAGCCGCCATTTCAACCATCTTCAAAAGGTCTTCTCTTGATTTTCCAGCTAAAATATTGAGCAAGGAATTCGAGGTTACTGAGTTTTCGATATAACTCAATTCAAATACATCTGCATTGTCTCCGATGATGTCACCCAAATTGTAAATATCCGCTCTATTGGCTAACATATCAGGAATCCTAAACTTGTCTCCCGACTCTGTATAGGGGTTTCCGGCCATGACTACACAAACTTTTTTCCCTCTGAAATCATAGGTTTTGGGTTTGCCTTTGTAAACTCCTTCTATCTTTCTTTGGGCGTCACAAAGCGAAATGAATTTCTGTAAAAACTCAGGATTACAATGCTGAATATCATCCAAATAAATCATCACATTGTCTCCCATTTCAAATGCGAGATTTAATTTCTCCAATTCCTCTGCCGCTGCTGAACTATTGGCATCTGAAGGATCTACAGAAACAACTTCATGACCAATGGCTGGACCGTTAATCTTCATGAAAACCAAACCTAATCGAGAGGCGATATACTCCATCAAAGTTGTTTTACCGTAACCTGGAGGCGAAATCAAAAGCAACATCCCCATAAGATCTGTTCGTTTCTCATCTCCGGTTGAGCCAATCTGCTTGGCTAGATTCGCTCCAATTAAAGGTAAATAGACCTTATCAATCAAGCGATTCCTAACAAAACTCGACAGTACCCGCGGCTTAAATTCATTCAGTCTTAAATCCTCTTTATAGCTTTCAATCAACTGTTTTTTAACTTCCTTAAAACGATTGAAGCGCTCGATTTGCTGACCAAACTGATTCATTCGAAAGAGGAAGTCATTAAAATCAATCTCTAAGCTTTGCTCTTTGATTTTCAGATGATCTCCTGATAATCCTTTCAAAGTATCAATCAACTGGGCAGAAGTCTCGCGATTCTTATCGTTTCCTAGAGTTAGATTCACTGCTGCCTCAATCAGAAACGGACTCATTTCAGTGAAACTCTTCAACCACTTCAAATTCAACTGATATTTCGAAAACCAATCCCCTTCCAGGTTTTTAAGAGAAGCCTCATAAGCCTTTTCATTCTTTGACTTCTTCAAAAAGCTTTTAAATTCATCTTTGAGCTTCTTCGCTTGGGCTGATATGATAAACTCATCATCCAAAGCCAATTCCAAAAAGACATAATGTGCCGCTTGCCGCACCGAATAAGCCTCTTTTTGAAGGGTTTCCGCATTAATCGCTTTAAATGCCTCTTCGATTTTAACGATCAAATAATCGTATTCTGTAGAATTTGGAAATACTTTTAAAATCAATCCTGCCGCTTTGATTTGCTTGATTAAAGAAGCTTTGGTTTCTTCATTTAAATTCTCCCAGAACAATTGCCCGAGCGACCTAGAAACTGGATCAAAAGTCAATAAACCAGCATTTGCTTGAACATTCAGAATAAACTTCAAAATCTTTACCGTATCCCCATCGTGAACACCTTTTACATATCCTTCATCCAGTCTTTGAGAGATTTCAGTTGCTACCAATCCTTCTAATTCCTTGTCGGACAAAGTATTTAAATGGGTATCAGTCCCTTGGAATTTCTCAATGATTGAATAAGCTAAATACTCGCATCTGTAAGTATCCTCAGTTTCTGAGACCAACTCACGATCCCATTGATCTTTTAGCTGATTCAGTGCTTCGTCTTCAATTAATTCAAAGAAATTGGTCCCCGTAAGATGAAAATACAAGCCATTTCCTCTGGGTACGATAGTAAGATCAAGATCCAGTTTATTTACCAAGAAAGCATGATTCCCAAATGCAATGACATCATCTCCATGCTTGAACAATTCTTTCTTGTCTTTCAATTGACGAATCGACTCTTCTTTCACCGATTTCAATTGACTTGCTACATCGTCGGACTTCACGGTATCACCTAACTCTCTAAGATCTTCTATGATCTTCCTCACTTTATCCACCATCAAATCCGAGGCAACAAAACCATTGATCTCGTCTATAGAATCCAGAGCTTCCAATTTGTTTTGAACACCCTTTAAAATTCTTTCTGCTGATTCAGTTAATTTATTGGCTCTTTTATTTCTTTTTTCAACCAACTGCAACTTCTTGCTTTCGAAAACCGCATAGACCTCTTCCCTTTTCTCGTTGATCTTATCAATAAACTCATCGAAATCTGTGAATTTACTTTCCAATTCTTCTAGCATCAACATGAGCTTATTGGAGTAATCATCACATTTTTCGGGCGTATCGGTTACCTCAATATAATTCAAAACTGCTTGCTCCAAAAGATTGAATTGAGCAGCAAATTCCGCCTTACCTTCTACAGCAAGCAGTCCTTTCTTCTTATTCTTTAATTCCGCATTCAGCTTATTGATACTGGAATAGATTTCAGAAATATTATTGACGATCGAAGCTGTCTGTGTTGCATCTTTAATTTTTAAATTAGAAACGATTTCGATCAACATTTCCAAGTTGGACCCAGTACTTGTAATATCCTTCTCAATAATCTCCGAATCCGCCACTTTCTTCAGACTTTCAATATCCTTAAAAAGCTTGTCTACCTTTTCATGATAAGGATTTAAGGCCGTTTTTTTCATTAAAAAAGTCACCGTATCCGTAGATGATCGATCGTATTGTTCCAACAATCTTTCTTCTAGTTTCTCAACCCTTTCCAGGTCCATATAACGCACCTCCTTAAGAGAAATCACCTCCCCACGAATCTTTCGAATATTAGATAAAACAAAAACATAATCCATGATCTGAGAAGAGCGCGTATTCTTTGACTTTTTGATGATTTCATCAGCCGCTTTCTCCAATTCAGCAACCTTTTCTTTAGCAGTTTTCTTGAGGCGTTTCACCTTATCGAATTCCGCGATTGCTGTATCTCCTGTTTCTTTTATCGATTTTAGAGGATCAATCACCCCGTATTTCGTTTCCTTTTGTAGCCAATGATAACTATCAATAAGGTCTACAGCCCTTTTAACTAGATCAGAATAAAGATTTTCATAGACATCATCCCTTTGAATCAGTTTGATAATCTCTTTCATTTCTGAAATCGCAACTACGACATCTTTATTTCCAATTTTATAGAGATCCGAATCCTTTTTCTTTCCTAATTCGATGTTGTGGTCCATATAGGGCGTTTGCCAAATCTGAACCGCATGATGCTTCTTTTGCTCTTGATCATCTCTAAAAAAGAGCAATTCTCCATTCTCGAACAAAGCGTATCCATGTGCGATGATAGGTGCTTCTACTACCTGCTCGATTATATTGTAGGATAAAAGAATATAAGTTCCACTTTGACGATTATAGAAGATGTACAGATAATCCTCGCCATTAGGAGATTGTACTTTTTTCTCGAAGATCATGTCTTTCATCGCCACATCGAAGACCTTATATTCTCCACTGTGCAAATAATAACCTTCAGAAAACATCAAACCGTGATCATCTGGTAGAAGTACACATGCATTTTCAATAGCATCGATTCTTACCGCTTCTTGAATCTTTTCATTGAAAACCACATATCGGTACTCATTTTCTTTGAAAGGTCTAATTTTCAATAGAATCAAATGTCCAACTATGCTATAATGAATCTCCGCATCATCTAAGGTCTGCTCCTTCTCTTCAACGGGTTCTGAATAAATCCCTTTTCCCGAATCGGTATTGTCCTCAATTTTGATTGTTAGATCGCCATTCAATGTTTCAACAAACACCCGGTCTTCAATGGAAATATGGGGATAGGTTCCAGAAACATGGTTATCTCGAGTAACTTTCTTCCAGCTAAATTCATGCTGATTCGGATAACGATACTCACTATCTGATCGATTTCCTTCATAAGTGAATGTTTCCCCTTGGACCAACCATTTGAAGGTCTTGATGTCTGTAACGGATTTTCCAATACGAAAAACCATGTGCAGATAAGGTCCGATTTGAGCGAATTTCACAAATACCGTATCCTTATAATACTTGTATAGATTGAAGAAATCAGTTAAGAACTCATCATTTTGTAAGATGACTAATTCCTGAGAATGAAATTCGTGTTTTTGCTTGTCGAAAGTATACAAACTAAACACATCCTCAATTGCAGTTTCAGATTTCAGTCCGATATGAACATTGTATCCAAACAGAAATAAATTTTTCCCAAAAGCGAAGATATCTCGTGCTTCACAGTTGTTTTCTGTTGTGATTCGTTCAGAACCAATGAGTTTCGTCTCAATCGAGCCAAAGACTTCTTTTCGTTCAGTGTTTAGGTTATCTATTCCTTTTAGAAGAGCTTTTCCCTGCTCGCGCAAACGATTTTGAAGAATCTCGTAGGTTCCCGATTCCAGTTCTATATTTTGATCTTTATTTTCTTCAGACATTTAATAATGTGATTAGGATTTTATAAAGCAAGGAGTTCAACGCCAAGCATCCCCCTCCTTAGCCAAAAAATCAGTTTAAAAAACGATTTAAACTCTAGATCTCATCGACCCCTAAGTCACTAGCTGTGCTATTTTCAAGACCAAATTGCTGTGCTAAAGTCAGCAATTGCCCCAAAACGCCTTTCTTCTTCAGGTCAGAAGTATTCATCATCATTTTTGTGATCAAAGCCGTGATGGAAATATTCTTCAAATCATCAGATTTAATATTTGACTCCGCAATTAGAGATCTCACTTTGTCGATAATGGTTTCTCCATTCGCTGTGTCCAATAATTGGCTTTTCACATCAGAAAGAATTTCAGAATTATTCACCTTAGCATCAATGGTTTTACCAGTTGTAATCGACGAAATAATTCGATCGAAGAATTCTTGGTCTCCACCAACAATATCAATATTGGCTTTCTGAAGGGCAGCAGACAATACCTGTGCTTGTGCATCAGCAATGTCTTTCGAAATATTGATTTGAGCCAATTCGATTTGCTTTTCCTTCTCCAGTTTAAGCTTGAATTCCTCGTGATCTTTACCAACGCCATCCAATTCCTTCATGGCATCTGCTTTCTTATGAATTCCTTCCGCTTCAACTTTATACTTTTCTTGATCCACTTTCGCTTCAGCAAGACCTTTTTTCTCAATGGAAGCTGCTTTCTTTTCGATCACTTCCGCTTCTGCAAAACCTCTATCCTTTTCAACTCGAACATTGGCTTCACCAACCTTAAATTCTGCGTCTGCCTGCGCCATTCCTTTCGCTTGGATTCCTTTTGCTTCTGCTTCTGCTCTCGCTTCCAATACCGCTGCATCGGCCTCACCTTGCTTCTCAGTTGCCGCTGCTTTCGCTTCCATCACTTGTGCTTCTGCAATTCCAGTTGCCGCATGTTCCGCAGCTTTGGCTTCAGCAAGCGTTTTGATGGCATCTGCTTTTTGTGTTGCACTTGCTTGTTCAGCTTCTGCATCAATTATCATCTTCTTCGCTCTGAATTCAGCCGCTTGCTTCTCTGCTTCAGCGTCTTTAATCTTCTGTACTAAAGCTTCTTGTGCTTTTTGCTCAGCCGCTGTAATCGCTACCTTTTTCAAACGATCTGCTTCAGCAAAAGCCTTTGTATCTTTAATGATCTCTTCTTCATCAACAACTGTTTTCTCGATAGAAACACGTTCACGAATAACTTCTTGAATGTTTTTCTTTTCTTCTTCAATTGCTTTCTCCTTTTCAATATTCGCAAGCGTCACAATACGCTCTCTTTCGTTGATCTCAAGAGCTCGATCCTTCTCTACTCTTTCATGCTCAACAGCTTCTGTTCTCTCTTTGTTCTTAGCGGCAACAATTACTTGTCTTTGTTTGTTCTCTTCCGCGACCATCACTTCTTCTTCAGTCGCAATACGAGCTCTTTCCGCCTTCAGCTTTTCCTCTTGATTCACTTTTTCAATTTCAGCTGACTCTCGAGCCTTGATGTTTTCAATTTCTCTTCGCTGCTTTTCTTCCTTTTCAGCTAATTGCTTTTCCATTTCAAGAATTGCTTCTCTTGCTTCAACATCTTGTTGCTTGATCGTCTTTTCCTCATCCCTCATGATCAGGTTTGACTTCATTTTCTGAGCTGCAGTCAATTCGGTAATCTTCTTAATACCTTCTGCGTCGAGAATGTTTTTCTCATCAAGTAAAGTAATGGATGTTTGTTCCAAATAATCAATAGCAGCATCATCAAGAACATAACCATTCAAATCCGTCCCGATGATATTTACAATTTCTTGTCTGAATTCATCTCTTTTATTATAGAGATCCACAAACTGAAATTGCTTACCGACGGTTTTCAAAGCTTCAGAAAACTTAGCATCAAATAGCTGCATCAAGGCTTCTTTGGAGGAAGCTCGTTTACAACCAACAGTCTGAGCAACTTTTATCACATCGTCTACATTTTCATTCACACGAACGAAGAAAGTTACTTTGATATCAGCTCGCATATTATCATTACAAATCAGTCCATCTTTTCCTATTCTGGAAACTTCGATGGTTTTCAATGAAATGTCCATCAATTCAAGCTTGTGAATAACCGGAACGACAAACATTCCTCCAAAGGCAATTTTAGTTCCACCGAAACCGGTTCTCACCAAAACAACTCCTTGTGGCGACTTTTTATACCATTGCGCAATGATAATTAGGATGATCAGCAAGGCCACTACCACTGAAATCCCTCCAATAAAGAAAATATTACTTGTTAATTCTCCCATTTTAATAGTTTTTAATAGGTTTATGATTCATTATAAGGTTCTACTCGATAAATATTATCTTCTATTTGATCGATTACCAGGACTTGCTCGCCTTTATTCACGATAAACTCACTGGTTGTCAAGATTTGAATACTGATATAAGAATTGTTGAACTTGATTTCAGCCTGACCTCTTTTCTCATGGGTACAAGGTAAAATCACTTTTCCAACCTTACCCACCATATCCTCAGCATTTGCCGTTTGATCCAATTTATCAAAGATCTTCACGAATGGTTGCGACAACATTTTTGCAATCATTGCGGAAGGAATCAAAGCTCCGATAAACACTAGTGATCCAAGAAGAAAGTTTTCAATCCCAAGAAAAGCATTTACCCAAACTGTCAACATCCATAATGGAATAGCCAAGAAGCTCACCCAAATCATGAAGGGAATTCTTCCGAGGTTAAAGAAGTACAGAAATGAATTCATCCAACCTACTGAAGTCGAACCTGTATCCAAATCGGCATCAACGTCAACATCCATGTCAACACTTAAATCAAAATCAAGAAATCCAAAGTCTAATAAGCCCACGAGTACTGTAAGCCAGTACACAATTACGATCAAAAAAAGTATGCTCGCAAAGATGTTTTGAGGACTAAAAGACAGGTTAATTAAATCAATCATCGTAAAAGATTAGAGAAAAAAAAGGTTGCCTACCCGTTGATAGGCAACCCCAGATTATTATATAAAACTCATTATTACTCTGAAGCCGTGTCAGATGAATCGGCGCTTGCTTCAGCACCCGATATTCCCATCTTAGCTTTCAATGCTGCTAAATCGTCCGAAGCTTTCATTTCTGCAGATCCAGACTCAAGAGCACTGTCGATCTCGTCGTCTACAGATGTACTTTCACTTGCAATCTCTGCGTAAGATTCAGCCAAGGCTTCGTCTTGAGCTACTTTTTCTTTCATTCTTTCAAGCATAGAGACTGTTGAAGAAGAATCCACATTAGCCAATTGCTTGTTGATGTTTTTCGTTGCTTTGGAAACCTTCGCTCTTGCCTTCAACGTTTTCAATTCCGCTTCGAATTTTGCAATATTGGATCTCAATTTCTTGATGTTTTTATCCAACTTATCGACATGTCCTTCGAATTTTTGCTGATCCGCTTTAGAAGTAGCCGCAGATTTCATATTCTCATCTTTTCTCAAAAGAGCCTCTGATGCCAATCGATCTGCTTCTGATGCTTCGATCTCTCCTTTTTGAGCTCTTTGCAATAATAAAACTGCTTTTTGCTCGTAATTCTTCGCCTTGGAAGTAGAAGTCTCCGCATCGTTCTTTGCTCTAATTGCCAAAGCTTTTACTTCAGCTAATGCTTTTAGAGACTCCTCAAGATCTTTTTTCAAGTCTCTAATCCCTTGCTCCGTCATTTTGATCGGATCTTCCAATTTATCGATCGCAGAATGTGCTTCTGCTTGTCCTATTTTAAATAATCTTTTAAATATGTTCATTGTTAATTCGTTTTATTAATTTTTTGAAAATTCAATTAAGCTATCCGAGTATTCTGTTAAAAGAAGACTCAATGAAGTCACAGAAGCTTCCAGTTCGTTCAAGTCTAAATTCTCGATCTGTAAAGTATCTCTGAAAATCACTTTCTTCCCTTCATCGTCCAGGACAAATGCCCCGTGAACGATATCTCTGTTCTTCATTAGTAGGTCTTTATAGATCATGGCCGACTCATGTTTAATGTCGAACATAAATTGCTCGATGACCAATAGTGGATCTGCGATTCCAATTACCAAATTCTTGATCCCATCCTCTTCGTGGTCTACCACAAAAATTTCTTCTTCTGGATCTTCGTGTATAATTGAGTAATCCAACTCCATTATATAATCTCTTACTTTTTCATAATTCGTTGCCATAGTGTTTAATTTATTAGTTTCATTGTTATCGGTTTAAATTTATAAAATTATTGCACGCTACAATAGATTCATTCTTCATTTTTTCTCTCCTTTAAGGAGGCTTCTCAATTTCGTCCATAATTTGAATATTTTGCTAATTTTATTGTCAATATTGATTTGTTATTCTCAAATATACTAATTATTTTAGCATTAACAAATATTTTTACTAATTTTTTTAGCAATTATGTCAAAAATAGGTCGCAACATCAAGAAAATAAGGAGTATAAAGAAGATCAATCAAAATGAATTTGCCAATCTTTTTGGCATTTCCCGAGCTTCTGTTGGCGCCTATGAAGAAGGAAGAGCCGAACCTAAGATCGAAACCATCATTAAAATCTCGGCACATTTTGATATAGAGGTCGATAAATTATTGAAAAACGACTTACAAGTCAATGATATTAGTGGATTTAAGATCGACTCCTCTAAATTAAACATCCAAGGAAACAACCTCACATCTGGAAGAAAACTTAATATTAGGGAAATGGATTTGGTTTCGGCTTCTACAAAAAAAGTAAAGAAAACGACCAAACTTGCCCTACCCGTTCAAAATGCAAAAGGTGAATACCTGGCGCTTAATGACAATAATATTAGCATTTGCTATTTCACCCATAATCCTGCAGATCATATCAATCAGAAAGTTTTCATTGAAACACCAAAGTCCTATCAGAAAGATCGCATTACCGAAAAAGAAGGAAAAATTTATTTGGATCAGTTAAACGAAGAAATTCAAGAAGACATGAAAATTTATGTTGTCGAATCTGAAATCCTATCAGCTGTTTCGAGTAAGAGCAAGAGTATTGAAGAGCGTTTGGAAGATTTGGAAAGAACCATATATGGGAAATAAAAACGTAAGCTTAGCGCGCTCCTTCTTCCTATTTTGAACATAAAATCTTTCCAGCTGTTATGATTCTGAAACACAAAACACAAGAATCATGCAGGCG
>JAUICI010000127.1 GCA_030427935.1 Bacteroidia bacterium
TGGTTCCTTAATCATGTGGCTCCCTTTGAATTACTTCTTTGTATACAATGGATTTGACACAAGTATCGGCTCTAATTCAGGTTATGTCTTGAATCTTTTCATATCCATCCTCTACCCTTATGTGATGCTGAAGACTTCTGCAGAGTATTACTCAACAACCATTGCTTGGTGCAAAATGCTGGGTACAGGCTTCATTACCGTATCAATGTTTTTGATATTTCCGGAAAATTATTTTGTTCAAGTGCTCGGCGTATTCTGTTTTCTATTAGATAGTTTATACATTTACCTCTTACAGAAAAAGAAACGAGAACTTAAATCCGCTTCATGAGTTGCAAGCTCAAAATCATCATCTTAGCCCTTTTCTCTTTCTTCGGATCCTTTCAATTACTGGGTCAGAATAAAGATGTAATCAGTATCAATACGATTTCTACTGGGCGTTCCATTGAAAAATCTGTTGTTTATACAATGGATGAAAATTACGATCTGGAAGAAATCATTCACTTGCCCGACACCGCATTTAAAGCATATCGCTACGAAGATCTACCTGAAGGCACCTCCTATTTTTGGATTAAAGTAGAGTTTGAAAATTTAGAAGACGATTTAGCTCCCATGATTTTGGGAACATCCAAATTCGACTCTATAACGGCCTATTACAAGAACGAGCTGGGGTTTTGGGAAAAACAATATGCAGGAAGAGAACTCCTGAATTCAAATCGAAAACACACTTTTGATGCCAACAACTACATCTATTTTGAAATTAATGGCCATTCTCGTGCTTGGGTTTACCTCAAGATTAAGAATAGTTTTAAAATCACCTATCAGTACTCTCCGCTTCCAATTACTGTTTTTCATTTTGATTATTTCCAGGAATATGAAAACGCTCAAAAAGCCTTTACATACTTCTTTCTAGGAGCAATCCTACTGATGACATTATACAATTTGATTCTTTTCCTGCAGTTAAGAACTAGAATCTATTTGTATTATGTTTTAAACAATCTGGGAATCTTTTTATTTGTGCTTTCCCAAAGAGGTGGTCTTACCAGGGCTTTCTTCGATAATATGCAGAACCACGAATACATCCTCTTGGTTCTCGGAAACCTTGCCTTTGTCTTCTATGTTCTGTTTTGTAAAGAAATCTTGCAATTTTCAAAATTGAGACCTAAATGGAACCGCGTACTGAATATCATCTTGATAAGCTATCCATTTTTACTTGTTTTTGTTTGGGTAGACCCCATGATTGCTGCTTCAATTGGTGGTGTGATAGCCATTTCTGTTTACACTTGGATCCTAGTAGCTACCTTTCAAGCCGCAAGTCGAGGTCAGACCGAGGCTAAATTCTTCCTTTTTGGTAATCTCTTTTATTATTTTGGAATCATTATTTCCATTCTTCAAAGTTCGAATATATTTCCCACAGAAATTCTTGGTTTATCAGCTATTAATTACGTCGAAATAGGAACGATTATTCAGCTTACTTTGTTTTCATTAACACTTGGTTACCGCATCAATATCATGCAGGAAGAAATTGCCAAGAAAGAGCTTGAGCAAAAAAACATGCTTGAAAAAGAAGAACACAAACGGATCAAATTAATAGAAGAAAAAAATATAGAGCTGGAGAAAAAGGTTTTGGAAAGGACCATGGATATTGCCTCTAAAAACAAGCAATTGAGATCAGCCATTCAGGAAAAAGAAATCCTACTGAAAGAAATTCACCACAGAGTAAAGAACAATTTACAATTAACTTCCAGCCTTCTCAATTTACAGTCTAAACAAGTGAAGGATGAGAACACAAAAATGGCCTTAAAAGAAGGACAAGCCCGAATCAAATCGATGTCCCTGGTTCATCAAAAACTCTATCAAAGCGAATCTTTGAGTGAGATTCCATTTGAGGAATATTTGGAACAACTTACAGCCAACATCAAACACTCCAGTAATTTTGACGGCAAAGAAATTGAAATCAAAATCCATGCGGATAAAACCTTAGCCATTGATCAAGCCATACCTCTTGGGATAATTTGCAATGAGTTAATCACGAACTCCTTCAAATACGCCTTCGAAGGAAAAGAAAACGGTTTGATAGAAATCAATTTTGTGACTGATGATGAAAATGCTGAATTCACTTATAAAGATAATGGCGTTGGACTAAAAGATAAGGATCCTGAAAGAACCAATTCCTTAGGATTAAACTTGGTACAGATGCTTTCCAGACAATTGCACGGTGAACTTCAAATTGAATCCAATGGAGGCTTATCTTTTCAAATTAAATTTCCTTTACAAACAAACAACAACTGATGAATACCTTAAATATTTTAATCGTTGAAGACGAAGTGATCATTGCAAATGACATCAAAGACATGCTTGAAGAAATGGGTCACACCGTCCTCGACATCTGCATCTCCGGCAAAGAGGCTTACACCGCATTAAACTCTCATAAAATAGACTTGATTCTCTTAGACATCAATTTGAAGGGTGAAATCAATGGAATCGACATCGCAGAATCGATCAATGAAAAATACAAAACCCCTTTTATCTTTCTAACCTCTCATTCAGATGATGCCACCGTAAAAGAAGCCATTTCAAAAAATCCGGATGGTTATGTAGTCAAACCTTTTGAGAAAGCGGACCTATTTACAGCTATTTCACTTTGCATGCACAAAAAAGGCAATGATCAGTCCAACCACAATGTAATTACCGAAAAAGATCATTTCTTCATAAAAGACGGAACTACTTACGTGAAACTTCCTTACGAAAACATTCGATTTCTGAGATCTTCGGGAAATTATGTCGACGTTCATTGTTGCGAGGGAAAACACACTGTAAGAAGTACCATTAAAGATTTGAAGGAAAACTTACCAGAAAATAAATTCATTCAAATTCACAAGTCCATAATTATCAATTCCCATTTTTTGGACAGCTTCAATTCGAATAGTGCATTTATTGGGAAAGAAGAACTGTCGATCGGACGTGCTTACAAAGACAATTTGAAGAATTTGTTGGGCTAAATCATTATGGCTAAAGGCCTACCAAACATCCAAAACTTCCACCTCATAAATCAAAATGGAATTGGCTGGGATATCTGTAGCTTCCGTTTCGTCGCATTTCACGTTGATGTCTTTGTCTTTATATCCTAAATGTGGAGGCACAACTAAAAAGCCTTTACTTCCTTTTTTGAAATTAGCAAGTCCTTCTCTCCACCCTAAAATCACGCGTTTAGTTGCTTCTTCTTCGTGTAATTTGAAAGTGTCTGTATCCTGACAAAAAACTGTGCTGTCTGTCAGCAAACCACGATAACTAAGAATAAACCGATCGGTAGGCTTGATCTTTCTCCCCTCGCCCGCTTCCGTAATTTTGTAGTGGAGTCCGGTTTCAGTTGATTCTGTTTCTAATTTGTGCTTTTCAACAAAAGCATCTACTTCTTTACTAAACTCCTGTTCTTGCTCTTCTGTGTAGGTTTTACAAGAATGAAAAAGAAGAGCCCCGACCATCATCGGGGCTATCATTGTAGATAATTTTATTTTGACCAACATTTACTTATCTGTTCGAATTGGCGTTAAAGTATATCCTTTTTCTCTAAGCAAGTTGATTACACCCTCATCTCCAACAAGGTGTGCAGCTCCAACAGCGATAAAAATCTGACCTTCCTTACAAAAGGCTTCTATTTTTGGAATCCAGGCTTTATTTCTTCCCGTTAGTAGAATCTCTTCACTTGCCATCATTTCCGGGCTTGCTTCAATCATGAATTTTCCGAGTTTATCCAAATCTTGTGACTTGTAAATTTTCATCATCTCTTTCATTTCTCCATTATCTTCTTCAAGAGAATTCATGGTTTCGATAATGATGGTTTTCATTTTATCGTCTGGAATCGCATCAAAAAAGCCCAATTGCTGTTCAAGAGTTTCCAATCCACCTTTTTCAATTTTATTTAGATTGGCTAAACTAATCAACGTCATTTCATAAGACTTTGTAGGTCCTTTGAATAAAGACTTTGTCATCGAAGACATCACAGCGAAAGGCTTCATACCTCCAAATAACTTTTCGAAAGGCTCTCGCTTCATCCCCATGGCTTTGGCTGATTTTTCCATGATTTCATTGTATTCCTCTTCGTTGAACATATCTTTCAGTGTTCTTCCTTCTTCAGCCTTCATTAAATCAAGATTACCTGCAGCTTTTGAAATGTCTTCAACTTCCATCACCAATTTATCGCTGGCCAATACTCTCTCCTCTAAAGTCTTTGGAAAAACGAAATAATCTTCTTCGATTAAATGCATGGTACCGAATAAGTAAGAAGGTTTCTCCAATCCATTTCCTTCAATCTTCCATAAAAGGGATTTACCGTCTTTAACTTCGACATCTTTGTATTTGGCTTTTTCAGCGCTTTCCTTCTCTTCCCCTTTGGCCTGGCAAGCAAGTAAGGTGAACGGAAAAACCGCTAGCATCAGTAGATTCAATAGATTCTTTTTCATATTATTTTCTTTTTAGTTCGGCCAAATACTGATCATTATTGTCTTCAAAGATCATTGAGGCCGTGAAACCATTTTGTTCTGCAAAATTACTCAAAGTTTCGAAATCAATATACAACCAATCAAACCACTCTCCGAAGTTCTCCTTGTATTGCATTTGATACTTCATCTCACCATAATATTCCTGATTCAAATTGATGTCGATCGAGCCATCTTCATTTTCATACATATAAGCAATATCCGACGAGTCGATAACTGCAATGCCATTTGGGTTTAGTATTTGATCCAATTTCTTGAAAAAGTCTGTAAGCATTTTGACAGTTCCCACAATACCAATACCATTCATCATCATGAGAACCGTGTCGAACTTCTCCTCTCCTTGGAGTTCAAAAAAATTCATGCATTCCGCATCTAAACCAAGCTCCAACTGATAATCTACGAGACCCTGAGAAGTATCAATTCCTTTCACTTCAAAGCCTTTGTTTTTCAGGATTTTACTGAGACAACCCGTACCGGAACCTATATCTATGACTTTTCCTTTACATAATTCCAATGCGAGTTCTTCCAATTCAAAAAGGAGATTTTCATCCCGAAACAAAATGGATTGCGGCAGAATGTCCGGATCGCACAAATCAGAATGCACAACAATATCCTCGGCATTTAAATCATGGAGTACATCATAGGCCAATTGACCTAAAACATCAGTGGAATTGGGTTTTAACATTAGATGTCTAAATCATCGATATTCTCAAAATCGTCTAGATCTTCATCATCATCCAGCTCATCATCAAATAAGTCCAAATTGATTTCATCTGGATCGATATTGCTTTGCCGATCTTCTTCAGCAGGAGCCACCCCAACCGACATTAAAAGTTCAGCCGACTCCACCTCTTTATCTGAAAATTCGATTAATTCGATCAGAAAGCACCACATATTTAGGAAATCATAAACTAAGATCATTTTCTGACCCTTGTCTTTAGCGATATCCTTTAATAAAGTTTTTCCCATCACAAGCGGCATCCCTTCAGCAACGCCTTCCGGAGAACCTGCGGCTTCAGACTCATCAAAGCCCATGTCCATCAGTCCGATCTCTCTTCCTTTATCCCAATTATCGTTGGACAAATAGAAAGAAGCCAATTGACTCCCCTCGAAATCGAAAGAACTCATGATTGCATGAAAAAAATTCTCAAAGGTAAGTTCGTCCTTGATCAGAATATCTCTGAAGATGTCCTCTTCTTTTTCTGTATCAATAACTACTCTGAACTTGATTGCTCCCATCTAGACAAATATTGAGTACAAAATTAGAATTTATTTGCATTCAGAACTCGATTATTGAAAATTTGGAAATTGAAATTTGTCTTATTAATTTAAGGAAATCAAAAATCCAAGGCTAGTATTAAGAAAATCAGAAAATTATGGCAGCAGAGTTAATGAATAAGCAGATCATGTGGTACAAAAGTAAAATTCAAGCTTTTGCAGGAAGAATGATCGTGACAGAAGAACGTTTCTCATTTAGTAGAGCTCCAAAATGGACACTAGCTCTTGGTGCAATCGGAGCCCTGATGGCGGGTTCTGCAAAGGGAAAGACCTTAGTTGATGATGAAATCAAAAACCTAAAGTTTTCGAAAGGGAGATCGATGGGAAAGAAAAACTATATGCTTGTGGTTACAGATACGGCCGGAAATAGTTATGATTTTCTTTTTGACGACAAACTTTTTGAGCCCTTAAGTTCCGTTATCAAGATGGAAGAGACTGCTGAGGCAGAGGCATAGAATTAATCAATATTTCATCTCATTTTCAGCTCTTTATTAGAATCTAAAAGGTACATTTGTGGTTAAACCAAACTGCAAATGTTGAAAACAGCTCGATTCGTCGTATTACTTTATTTGCTTATCGCGAATAGTTTTATCTCCTTTAGTCAAGAAGGTGAAGTCGGCAATAGCGAAAAACTTATTGCTTCATATGTTTTTAACTTCCTTTCTCAAATTGAATTTCCTGAATCTCAAAAGGATGAGGACATTCATCTACTTGTTATAACTAAAGATAAAGAGCACAAAGAAATCTACAGAGCCATCAAAAAAATGTATGATGGCAAAAAAACAAAGAGTGGAACCAATAAGAAGCTCATCCATGTAGACAAGGCTTCGGATGTATCCAAAGCAAAAAACTATAATGTATTACTTGTCCCTTTTTCCCTTGATAATAAGTTCAAAGACATTTATGCATTAACAAAAACAGAAAATGCCTTTATCATGGGTTTGAACGGAGATTATCTTTATTCCATGTTAAACTTTGTCGTTAACTCAGGAAAAATTTCATTCGAATTAAATAATGACCGAATCCAAGAGAGAGGATATGCGGTCTCTGATCGGCTCAGAAAATTATCAGCTACCTCTAAAATCGAATTTCAAAGGCAAGCCCAAGAATATGAAAAAGCCTATGCTTTAGCACAAAAAGAGAATAAGCTTCAAGATCAAGAATTGGCTTCCCAATCGGAACAAATTGATGATTTGGAAGAATCGAATATGAAAAACCTCAATAAATCGCTGGAACTACAAGACTCGCTTGATATTGCCGAACAAATGGCTAAACTCCAAGAGGAAAAAGTAGCTCAGCAATCTGAATTGATTTCCAAACAAGATAAAATCATGAATCAACAAAGATTTATTATTATCATTTCTATTTTTTCCGGAATCCTGATTCTCATCTTATTCTATTTCGTCTATTCCAGTCGAAACAAAGTAAGAAACAAAAACCTTGAGATTTCAGAACAGAAAGCACAGTTGGAAAGTCAGAATGAAGAGATTTTAGACAGTATTAAGTATGCAAAACGAATTCAGTCAGCTATTCTTCCTCCAGCTAAATTAATCGACAAGCATTTAGCAGACTATTTTATTCTTTACAAACCAAAAGATATTGTTGCTGGCGACTTTTATTGGATGGAGAAAGTTGCGAGAGACAAGAATCGAGGGACGAGTGAAGACCCCGCATCTATTCTAATCGCAGCAGCGGATTGCACGGGACATGGCGTTCCGGGAGCCATGGTTTCCGTAGTTTGCAACAATGCTTTGAACAGATCGGTTCGCTTACACAAACTAGTGCAACCTTCCAAAATCTTGGACAAAACGAGAGAAATTGTTGTAGAAGAATTTGAGAAATCTGAAGAAGAAGTCAAAGACGGAATGGATATCGCGCTTGTCAGTTTAACCAGTCCTAGGTCTTCGAGCGCGAACCGAGAAGCCGGTAGTACTTACTCAAAACTCCTCTATGCTGGTGCTAATAATCCCTTATGGATCATTCGAAACGGTGCGTCGGAAATCGAAGAGATCAAGGGTGACAAACAGCCAATTGGGAAATTTGAAAATGAAAAACCCTATACTTCTCATGAGATTATGCTCAAGAAAGGAGACTGTTTCTATATATTTTCTGATGGATATGCAGATCAATTTGGAGGTAAAAAAGGGAAGAAATTCAAAACTAGAAATCTGAAAAAGCTCTTTCTATCTGTAAAAGACCTACCAATGGTGGAACAGAAAAAGGTCATCGATCAAGAATTTGAAAAATGGAAAGGTGGATTGGAGCAGCTAGATGATGTGTGTATTATTGGAGTTAGAGTTTGATGCAATCAAACCTCTCATTCCTAATAATACCATCCTGACATTTATCGTCAGGGTTTGTGTAATTGGAGTACGTGTTTAAATCACTCCTTCACAATCACAAATACATCTTCATTATCCTTTTTGAAGTATTTGTCTTCCCGAGCGATTCGTTCCAATTCTTTCAGATTGTTTACGGCCTCGAGCTCAGCTTTGATTTCTTTTAATTCGTTTTTATTAAACTGAATTTTAGCTAGATTTTCTTTATAGATTGTATTTTTTCTATAGATCACGAAGATGTCATTGTCATCTAAAAACAAGGTATACAGCAAAAACAAGCTTGTTGCAATGATGTATTTGTTCTTGAAATATTTAAGATGTTTCTTCTTCATTTTTACAAAATTAAACTTAAAAGAAGTACTTATTCTACCTGAGGGTTTTCAATTATTCAAATCTGAATGTTAATAGCTTCGGAAAAATCATTTTATTTAAAGAAAAATTTAAAAACATGTCCACAGAAAACCTGATCCCTTTTAGAAGATTCGCCAATAAAGAACTTGCAGAAAGCTACCTTGAGATCTTTCAGAAAAATGGAATTCAATGCCGAATGGGAGACAATTTGCCATCCGCGGATCTAACTTTCTCTAATTCCACAGTTACCAATCAATTTGAAATTCTATTACCCGAGGAGGAATTTGAAAAAGCAGAAAGACTCATGCTCGATTTGATGGCCACGGAGATTGAAAACCTTCCGGAAGATTATTATCTATACGAATTTGAGGATGAAGAATTAAAAGAAATTTTGATCCATCCTCAAGAATGGAACGAGCTTGATCAACTTTTGGCTAAAAAACTAATTGAAGAAAGAGGACTGGACTTTTCTCAGGAAGAAGTCGAAGAAATTCAAAAAGAAGAAATCAAGAAGGTTCAAAAAACAGATCAAACTCCCATTGCTCGAATACTCTTTTGCTATGTTTTTATCATTCTCGCCTTTTTCTTTAAGCTTTTGCTGATCTTTTTAGTCTTCATGATTGCTCAAGGCTATATTTTATGGAATTCAAAAAGGAAACTTCCAGATGGTGACCAAATTCCGCAATACAATGAAACAACGCGACTTCATGGTCAAATCATCTTTTATTTTGGAATCTTGATCGCTATTTTGTCTGTTGCACAATATGCCTTGATCTTATTTATTGGTCCTGAAACGAATTTCATGCCTTGGAGGTAAATAATTTTTATAATAATCAGCCTCAAACCCATCAAATCCTTATTTTTAAGTACACAAAATTTTGGTTTATGTACATCAATGAATTGGAAAACGATCAGGAATACATCAATCTGCAAACCGAAATGGTGCGCATGCAGAATTGGTTGATCGAACAGAATAAAAGAATGATTGTGATATGTGAAGGAAGAGATAGCGCAGGAAAAGGTGGTGCTATCATGAGATTCATCCGATATATCAACCCCAGACATTACCGAGTTGTAGCTTTGAACAAACCTACAGACGACGAAAGAAGTCAGTGGTATTTCCAACGTTATATCAAGGAATTACCTAGAGGTGGAGAAATTGTATTTTTTGATCGAAGTTGGTACAATAGAGCCGTAGTAGAACCTGTGATGAATTTCTGTAATGAAGATCAGTATCAATTATTCATGAAACAAGTAATCCAATTTGAAAATATGCTGATTGAAGACGGTACAATTTTGTTTAAACTATGGTTCTCCATCAACCGCGAAGAGCAGGGAAAAAGATTGGATGAACGTAAAACAAACCCACTCATTAGCTGGAAATTAAGTACCGTTGACATGGAAGCTCAATTAAAATGGGACGATTACACCAAATACAAAGAGCTAATGTTTCAAAATACAGGGACTCCGAAATCGCCTTGGATTGTAATTCAGGGAAACAATAAAGATTTAGCCCGAAAGGAAGCCATGAGACATGTTTTGTACCATACACCCTATGACAACAAAGGCAAATATGAATCGAGATTAAAGCCAGACGCCAATATCATCCGAACTATTCCAGAAAAATAATGACGACTCCAGAGAAGAACCACATAGAATTAATCGATTATTCAGATCCCAACAATTTGCAGATTAGTAATCCTTCATTGGATGAGTTCTTGCAAATCAACAAAGCTGAAAAAAGCATGTGGATCAATATTGAAAACATCTATGGAGAGAAAGAAACTGATCGAATCTTGGATCATCTGGGCATTCATAATATACTAACTGAGTCCATCTTAGATGATGATACGCGCCCAAAGTTTCAGGAATTAGACGACCACTATTTCTTTGGGATTCGAGCGGCTACTGGGATGGTTGACAATTCTTTTCAGACCCAAGAACTCAATTTCTTATTGAAAGAGGAATTTTTAGTATCTACTTGCACAGAAACTGCTCATCATATTGATAAATTGATTGCAAAAATCAAATTGCATCAGGAAACTTTAAAAGTAGAGCATCCAGGGTATCTGCTCTACTTAATATTTGAAGAGATTATCGATGACTACTTCATTCATATAGAAAAAGCAGAAGATATTATCGTTGACATCAATATGATTGAAGAAGACACCAAGCTTAATCCTTTAACTTTAAGAAAAATTGAGTTGATGAAACAAGAAATTCACAAACTCAAAAAGAGCTTGATCCCTATCAAGGAATTTTTGGCGAAAATGGCCTCAGGGAAATACGCGTTAATAAATAAATCTGACACCAAATATTACGATGACCTCAAAAATGATTGCCTCTCTTTAATTGATGATTGTGAATATTTGCAATTGAAAATCGAATCCAAAACCAATATGTTTTTCTCGGTTCAAGGTCACCGCATGAATCAAATCATGCAAACTTTAACGGTGATTTCAGCAATCTTCATCCCGCTGACTTTTATCGCAGGAATTTACGGCATGAACTTCGTAAACATTCCTGAAACACAATGGAAATATGG
>JAUICI010000128.1 GCA_030427935.1 Bacteroidia bacterium
GATTTGACGAGCAAATTTCTTTGCATCCGTTTTCTTCCATTTGAAATATTGGCTAACTGCAACCAGAAGCACAATGAAAATGGCAAAAAGCGACTGCCATTTATTATAGAATTGATTCCGATCAACATTGTCTCCATAAAGCTTCCACTCTTCGTCAAAAACCAATCCGAAGGCTGGTAAACTTGTTGTTGCCGCAATATGAAAGGCTGAGATTAAAAGTAAAAGCGCTCCAATAAACATCCAAAACTCTCTAGAAAGAATGGAGTCTTCTCCTGAGTCACGCGGAATCCCATAAAGATTACCTAGAATTAAAAAGGCAATTAAGATTAGCATGGAGAGACTAAATACAATCACTTTTGTCTCAGAAATATTTGTAAGCGCTGCCAATGCCAACACTGCAACAGAAGATCCGATTAAAGCCCATCTTAACTTCGAACTATTCAGCATCGACCAAAGAATCATGATGGTAAAAACAGCCAACATGATTACAAACTCTTCCGTCATTCCATCTCCAGTAAATGAGTGAACTGATGAATCCCCAAGAACTCCAGACCTTGTTAGAAAGGAAGAATAGATCACAAAAATGAAGGCAAAAGCAGTTAAGGTAATGGCCGAATAAGCTGATTTCTTTCTATTCTTGCTGATGAGCATTACATGGGCTCCTGCCACTAGAAAAATCCAAGGAACCAATGAAGCATTTTCAACCGGATCCCAAGCCCAAAATCCTCCAAAATTCAGTGATTCATAAGCCCAAGCTCCTCCCATTAAAATACCTGTACCCAATATGGCAACACCGGTAAAAGCCCATGGAAGTGCAGGTTTGATCCATCCATAATAATCTTTTCGCCACATCCCTGATATCGCGTAAGCAAAGGGAACTAAAGTCAATGCAAAACCTGTGAATAAAGTTGGTGGATGGATAATCATCCAATAATTCTGCAATGCAGGCGTAAGTCCAACTCCATCTCCAAAATTTGGATCCACTTCAAGGTAATTTGGAATGGCGTTCCATAATTCCCCAATTCCATCCTCCATTCGAAGCAATCTGAATGGACTAATTCCCATCTTATACTCTCCAAACTCGATTCCAAGTAAAGTTGCCGTAACAAAAATCTGAACGATTGAAAATACCGCTAAAACTGGAATTCGATAGACACTTTTACGATCGAGAATTCTAAAAATAGTTGCAATTAAAACATGACAAAAAGCCCATAGAGTCAAACTACCTTCTTGTCCTCCCCAAAAGGCAACAAGAATATATTTGAAAGGCATGTCTTTACTCGAGTGCTTGTGTATGTAGTCGTATTCAATATAATTTCCAACGAGCATGACAAATATGCAAGTAACAATACCTACAACTGCCAATGAATGAACCGTAAAGGAGATATTCCCTATTTTCTTCCAGGGTTTTTCTTCGATGGTGTTTTCCAGTCGAAAGCCCATTAAATAGGCTATCCCTGATAAAATGGCTGACGCGAAAGCCAGCATGACAAAGGCCTCGCCGAGTTGACCTATAAAAGTATGTTCTCCTACGTAATTCACTATTTACTTCCTACTTCTTGGTTGTCCTTGTATTTAGATGGACATTTCATCAACATGTGAGTAGCCATGAAGGTGTCTGTGTCTGGGTCAGCTATTCCAGTAATAACCAGCTCTTCAGACTTTTCAAAATCTTGAGGTTTTGACTCGGATAGAATCACTTTCTTCTCAACTCCATCTTTATCCGTCATGTAAAAACTAAGTTGATTCGGCATGGATTCATCGATTTTCTTATCGAGATTTAAATAACCGATCACCGTTACTTTCTCACCTTTCTTTGAAAAAGCAGTTTCAAAATTCTCGTAACTACCAGTATTCAATATCAGACTTAAAACGACGCCTAGTGCCGCTACAAGGACTATAAGTAAAACGATGTGTGATTTCTTCATAATTTATTTCTTCAATTCTTTTTCGATTCTATTCAACTTTCGATCTATCGAAATCAAATAGATGATAATCCCAGCAAATACGATCAATAATACGATAACTACGACGTAAATCATCCCGTTTGCTTTCAATCCATCAGCCATTTCTGGCTTAGCCTTATCTTGTGCAAATGACAAAGTGCTGAAAAACACGGTCATTAAGCTAAAAAATAGTTTAATCCAAGTATTCATTGTACTCCTTTATTCTAATTATTTTCTGCAATCGGATTCGAATCTGAAGAATCCAAATACTTAATAAAATCCAACCTAAAACTGCAGGATAAAAAACAGCTCTCAAATTGCTATCCAAATCATATGCACTAAATCCAGGATTCCCTCCATTTCCAGGATGCAAAGAATCTTGCATTCTAGGAACCACATTTACAAAGACCATGAACATCATGAAAGCAAACATGTTGAAGACTGCTGCTATACGTGCTTTCTTATCTTCGTCTTTAATTGAACTTCTTAAAACATTGTAAATCAAATACATCAAAAAACCCAATGCTGCACCGTTTAGTTTGGGATCTTCCACGGCCCAATAAGTTCCCCAGGTAGACTTCGCCCAAACCGCTCCAGTGAGCAATCCTACAGCTCCAAAAACAAGTGAAACATTAACCGCTTCTTTGGATATTATATCGAATTTAGTTGCTTTTAGTTTTAATGTTCCATCGGCATCTAAACCGCGATCCACTTTCCCTTGAATCATGAGATACCGAACACCGAAAACCAGCGAAATAATGATGAGTGTTTGCATGGCAAACCACATGGTCACATGAAAATATAGATTTCGGATGGTTTCTCTAAGAATGAACATCGCCGGAACCTCACCTATAAAGCCCATGGTTATTGTATAAACCAAGAGAATCACAGCAAGTATTTTCCACCAATTCTTCTTCATTCCCTCTTTTTTAATCGCGCCAAAGGTACGGAAATAATAAATATGAGAGTATTACCGTCGCCACATTTAGACTGAAAATCACAAGTAAAAATCGCCAGGCATCAGCCCATCCTTTTCCATCCATAATGAAGGCAGAAACCTCAACTAATTGATAGATAAATGGTAAGATGATTGGAAGGGACATTACCGCCATCAATCCGATATTATTATTCGTTCTTGAAGCAATAGCTGAAACCGTTGTGAATACAATTGCAAATCCGCTACATCCGAGAAAGAAGAGCGTCAAATACAAACTCATATCCACTTTCTGTATCGGAGCAAAACCAAGAAAAACACCGTAGATAATAAATGTTAAAGTCGTGATGACTAAAACAAAAATCAAATTATAAATGATTTTAGATAGAATAATGGCTCCTGGACTCGCCAGCTGATACATGTAAAACTGCACCGATTTCGATTCTGATATAAAACTCTTAGTAACGGAGTTTATCGATGTAAATAAGACGATTACCCATAGTAAAGCGTTCCAGACGATTGGATCTGAAATGGTTTTGAACATCTGAAAAATGACAAATACCACTACCAAGGAATACAATACGATGGAACTCAAAACCGTCTTATTCCTCATTTCTGAAAGGATTTCCTTTCGAACTAATATGCCTACTTCTTGAAACACCGTGCAAATATAGTCATTCACTGAGAACACTCGAATTTATTCCAGGCATATTAAAACAAGACCCATCCTATTCTGTTACAATTTCATAAAAACTTCCTTGTTTAAACAATTATTCACAACTTTGCAGGGATTTGCTGGAGATATGAATAGATTTTTATTGTTTTTCTTGTTCTGCTTCTCACTTACTTTAGTGAAAGCATCAGATTATTTGCCTGGAAAATATAAATTGACGGGTAAAGTCGTCAATAAAAAAGACGGCAAGAAGATTGAATACGCCACTATTCGCCTGTATAATGTAAGTGATAGTTCCATGGTGACTGGAGGGGTAACGGACAGTTTGGGTCAGTTTTCCATTTCCGTTGACAAAAAGGGGAACTACTACGCATTGGTCAACTTCTTAGGTTTTAAAGAACTTGCTTTTTCAGGAATCACTTTTGAGAACTCCAAAACGCACGATTTAGGTACAATTGAATTGGCTCCTGATGAAGAATTATTGGAGGAAGTAGTGGTAGAATCTGCCTATAATAATGTGGATTATCAATTGGATAAAAAAGTAGTCAATGTAGACCAACAACTAACCGCAGGTGGTGGAACGGCTGTTGAAGTTTTAGAAAATATTCCCTCTATTCAGGTTGATATTGAAGGAAATGTCTCCTTAAGAGGATCGACCGGATTTTTGGTTTTGATCAATGGAAAACCAAGTGTTTTAGATCCAACAGATGCTCTTAGACAAATTCCTGCATCTTCCATTCAAAAAATAGAAGTGATCACAAATCCATCATCCAAATACATTCCGGATGGAGTAGGTGGAATCATTAATATCATTCTTAAAAAGAGTCGAATCAATGGCTTTAGTGGAAACATTAATGCCAATGCGGGTTCCTTTGGGACTTATGGGGCTGATGTCTTATTTAACTATAAGAAAGATAAGGTCTCGTTTACTTTTGGAGGTGAATACAATGATCGAAAATCCATTACTGATAATCGGGATAATCGGGAAACCTATTTTAACGATACTACCCTATTTCAGGATTCTGAAGGATTTGGAACAAGAAATCGAGGTGGAGGTAGCGGAAGATTCGGATTGGATATTGATTTTACTGAGAATGACCTGTTTTCGATTGAAGGAAAGGTTGGAATCTGGAGAATGGAAAGATCTATGAATCAAACTTACTCGACCTATTCGTATCCGATAGACACGAATTTAAATGAATATGTGACCGGACTCTCAAGATTCGGAGGGCTTTATGGAAATGCGAGTTTGAATTATATTCACAAATTCAAACAGAAAGGACATGAATTGAGTTTGCAAGGAACCTATGGCTACCGAAACAATAAAGAATTCAACGAGTCTTTTTTATATCCTTTTATAAACGGACCTGTTTACCAAGGTTCGAGATTAGATGAAGTTGGGCCTTCACACAGATTGGATTCGAGAATTGATTATTCCCTGCCCTTTGCCAAGTATTTTGGAATGGATTTAGGGGCGCAATTCAGATACAATTATTCCGCGGACGATATTGCTATTGCTGAATACGACACCACAATTAACCAAATGGTCGACGACCCTTCTAAAAGCAATGAAATTAGCTATACTAGATATATCCCAGGTGTTTATTTAATCTTTAAAGGTGAAATCAAGAACTTTGGTTTTCAGGCAGGACTTCGAGCTGAGTATACCAATCGAGAAGTTAATTCCATCACTTTAGATTCCATCACAAAAATTGAGAGATTTGATTTCTTTCCAAGTGTTCACCTATCTTATAAATTCAAGAAAGATTTTCAAATGATGGCAAGCTATACGAGAAGAATCAATCGTCCTCGTGGTTGGAATTTGGAACCTTTTGTCACCTGGACTGATTTATTCAACGTTAGACAAGGAAACCCGGATTTATTGCCGGAATACATTGATGCTTTCGAATTAAACATGATTAAGACCTGGAAGAAAGTACGATTTTCTTTGGAGTCCTATTATCGAATTACAAATAATATGACCCAGCGAATCCAATCCGTATACGACGAGGGCGTTATCTTGTCTCGATTTGAAAACGTGGGAAGAGATCATTCTTTGGGTGTTGAAGCCATGTTGAATTGGACCATCTTCAAGTGGTGGGAAATCAGTTTAAATGCGAATGGATTTTTCTATAAGATCGAAGGAGAAGTCAATGACATCAATTTAGACAACGAATCCTTTAACTGGAATGCGCGAATCAGCACAACCTTTAAAGTAGGTAAATTCTTAAGATTTCAATTGGATGGAAACTATACATCAGCAGGTGTAACACCTCAAGGTAGGACAGAAGATTATTTTGTTGTCAATCTGGGTATTCGAAGCGAATTCTTAAAGAAAACTTTAACTATTGGTGCTCAAATAAGAGATTTATTTGCAACTGGCATTCGGGAAAGTATTGCTGAGGATATTACTTTCAGAAATTACCGTTATCGATTTAATAGAGCACCACAATTCTCATTGAACATTAGCTATCGATTCAACAATTTCAAGCAGAAAAGAAATAAAAGAACCGAAGACGATGGATACTAAAATCGAAAGCATCAAAGAACTCATCCGAGAAGAATTTTTTGGAGAATCTACGGGTCACGATTGGTATCACATTGAGCGTGTCTATAAAAACGCTCTAAAAATTCAAGAAAAAGAAGGTGGTAATCGAGACATCATCGCTTATGCCGCTTTGCTTCACGACATTGCAGATCACAAATTTGTTGAAAATCATGAGGCTGAAACCGAAAGGAGAATTAAAGAAATACTCGGTGGTGCTTCTGTGAGTTCCGATATCATTGCTGAAGTCTTGCATATTGCTCAAAACATTTCCTACAAAGGCGCAAATGTAGAAAACAAGATTCGTTCTTTGGAAGGAATGATTGTACAGGATGCAGATCGTCTTGATGCCATTGGTGCCATTGGTGTTGCACGTGCCTTTGCTTATGGAGGAAGTAAAAAAAGAGCCATTTATCTTCCTGAAGAAAAACCCACCCTTCATGAAGATTTTGAATCTTATAAAAACGATGAAGGTCATACCATTAATCACTTTTACGAGAAATTACTCCTTTTAAAAGATCGCATGAATACGCAAACTGGAAAAGAAATCGCCCAGCAAAGACATGATTTCATGCAAGGTTTTCTGGTTCAGTTCTATGCTGAATGGGAAGCGAAGTAGATTTTTTAAAAAGCTAAAAGTTCATCCTACATTTCCCAATTCGGTAATTTTCATTCCTCGGTGATTTTCGTATATTCGACGCTCGAAATCTAGATACTTATGGCTTCTGTTGTTTTAGGAATTGATATTGGTGGAACAAACATCGAATATGGTTTGATCACGAAAGAAGGGGAAAATATGTATTCTTCTTTCATGAAAACCGAAGAAATCGAATCCATCCAGCAGTTAGCCGAAAACCTAAAAGCAGAGATTACGCCTATTCTTAAAAAAGAAAAACTAAAACTTCATGGAATTGGAATTGGTTCTCCTAAAGGGAATTACCTCACAGGATGCATCGAATTTGCAGTCAATCTGCCATGGAAAGGTGTTGTTGAAATCAACTCGATTTTTGAGGAAGTTTTTGGTGTATCAACGATTCTGACAAATGATGCCAATGCAGCTGCCTACGGAGAGAAAATGTACGGTGTGGCTCAAGACATGCGCAATTTCATGGTCATTACTTTAGGAACAGGAATTGGGACGGGGTTTTTCATGAACGGACAATTACAGCATGGTCAGCACGGAAATGCAGGAGAACTAGGACACATCTCAAATGATCCTCTTGGAAGAGAATGTAATTGTGGTAAACTCGGATGTTTGGAAAGATATGCCTCCGCAACTGGAATCGCCTTATCTGCAAGAGAGAAAATTGAATTTTACAAAGGTTCTAGTCAGCTTTCGAAAATTGCTCCGTCCGAAATCACAGCAAAAAACATCACTGCTGCTGCAAAAAAAGGCGACCCATTAGCCTTGGAATTATTTGACGACACCAGTCGAATTTTAGGTAATGCGCTAGCCAATATCACCACTTTACTGGATCTGGAAGCATTTGTTTTTGCTGGTGGGCTTGCCAATGCGAAAAGAATTCTAACGGAGCCCACAAAGCGGTATATGGACGAAAACCTTATGGAAGATTTCAAAAGCAAGGTTCAAATCGTCTGTTCCGGATTACTTTCTGAAAACTCTGCCATCTTTGGTGCTGCAGCACTTTATTGGAATGAGAAGAATTAGTTTTTTTTAGGTAATAGGTAATAATTAATAGGTATTAGGTTATTGTAAGTATAACTCAAACAATCCTTAATTCTTAATCCTTAATTCTTAATCCCTAATTTTTCATTTTTCATTCTTAATTTTTAATTTATCAAGGATGCTGCTCTTAATGCCTGAACCAAATGTCTTTGATTGTGATAGATGACTACTCTAAATGTATCTCCAAGTCTTAGTTTGATAATTTTGGAAATGGTAATCGCCGTTTTGATTTTTGTTAAATCCGTTTGTCTTGACTCATTCAGAAGATCAAGCATTTGTTTCTGATGATGAATGAAATCATCCAATACGGAGCGATCCAATTTACTTCCAGCTGGATTCATGTTTTTAAAAGTCTTCATTTTGTTCAATTTTTCCTTTGGAGCAACGGATTTTGCAAAATAATTACCTAAAAGTCCAGTCTTAAACGTGTCTGACTTTCCGTATTTTGAATTCTTCAAGCGTTTGCGAATTTCACCCGTGTAGAAATCACCATATCTATTGAGATGCTGAATAGCTTCCAAAGCACTCCATGCGCCTTCACGGGGTCGATTATTGAGCTCCTGATCCGATAATTGCTTCAATGTTTCAGCGTCATTCATCGTCCCTTTGATTCTTTCGATTAAGTCATTGATTAATTCTTCTGATCTCATAATTTCTTTTTTATTTCAAATTTGGGCTGAAATGAAATCAAAAACATTGATTGAAATCAAGACTTTTTGATTCTCGACAAAGTTTCGGGCGTCATCCTCAAATAAGAGGCAATGTATTTATGGGGAACTTCTTGAAATAATTGAGGTGATCTTTTTAATACGCGATTGTAGCGTTCAACGGGAGAACTTGTGAGTATATCTCGTTCTCTTTCCATCATGGCCAGGATTAAATACTCCAACATTTTATTCCACATTTGAATATTTTCAGGATCCGATTGAATAAAATCAATGTATTTATCTTTTGGAATCCATTTCACAGTTGTCTTTTTGATCGCTTGCATGAAAAAATCAGAAGGCTGACCTGTAACGAACGAATCCAAAGCCACAACTAAATTCTCCTGATAACCAAATCGGATCGTATGTTCTTCAAACTCTTCGACCACAAAAATCCGCAGACATCCAGATACAACGAAATAAATATTAGAATCAACACTTCCAGCAACTTTCAGGTACTCATTACGAGCGAGTTCCTTCTCTCCTTCCCAGAGTTGGGCTTTGTCAAGTTTTGATATCCAATCTTTTAAATTCAATGGGGTTATAATTAAAAATGAAAAATTAAGAATGAAAAATTGCAAGTTACGGGTAAATATAGGGCTTTAGATTATTTAAATAATCTTTCAAGAAAATAGAAGTAGCAACCTAGAACCTAGAACCAGGCACCTAGCACTAGAATTATCCCATAGCCGATAGCAGCAACAAAGTAATATAAGTTCCATAAGCTCCTATCAGCAATACGCCTTTCATCCAACCCATTTTCTTTCCGAGGAGCATGAGGGGAAATAAAACGAAAGCGATTCCGAGCATCCAGATCATGTCAAACTCTAATGCAACATCTTTCACTTGGATTTCCTTGACCATGGAAGTAATTCCGATAACCGCCATAATATTGAAAATATTGGATCCAACGAGGTTACCGATGGAGATATCTGTTTGCTTTCTGTAAGCTGCTACGGCGGAAGTGACCAATTCAGGAACAGAAGTTCCAAATGCTACAATGGTGATTCCAATAATTCTCTTTTCCATTCCTAGGTTTTCAGCTAAGCCTACTGCTCCTTCCAACAACCATTCAGCCCCAAAATAGAGTCCTACTAAGCCGGCTAAAACCCATAGCATGGAAATACCAAAATTGGTATTCTTGATCACCTCTATATTGTCTTCTTCGATGCGATCTTCAATACGTTTGGAAGCTTTTCTGGAATTGTAGATCAGATAAACAATAAAGGTGATTAAGAGCGTGAACAAAATGATTCCTTCAAATACTTCAATTCGATTATTAAATGCGAAGAAATAGAAGAGCAATGATGAAAGCATCATCATAGGCCAATCGATGATCTTGGAGTTTCGATCTACGGCTATGGGAAAAATCATGATGGTAATGGCCAGAACCAATGCAATATTGGCAATATTGGAACCAATGACATTTCCGATAGCGATTTCAGGGTTGCCATCCAAAGCAGCTTTTATACTGACAATTAGCTCTGGGGCGGAAGTTCCAAATGAAACCACCGTCATTCCAATAACCAATGTGGAGACTTTAAATTTTTGTGCAATACCTACTGCTCCTTTAACAAGGAAATCTCCTCCGAAAACCAGAGTAACAAGACCTATGATCAGAAGAAATAGATTCAAGTTTGGGTAGCGTTTTTGTCAGGGTCAACAACTGCAGATTCTGAAGGCGTTTTCGGTGCCGTTTTTGGTTTTGGCTTATCCATGTCTTTTACCGTTTGCTCGATCTCTCTTTTTATATTGAGATCATCCCTCATATTGTTCGTCGATTTCGTGATTTCATTTTGAATCTCCTGAGAAGCATTCTTCATTTGACGAATTCCTCTTCCCATGGTTCTGGCGATACCCGGAATATTCTTAGCTCCAAAAAACATAAGGATGAAGAGTAAAATGACCATCACTTCTCCAGTCCCCAAACTATTTAGAAATAAAAATAACTCTGCTTTCATTGCGGGTTCAAAGGTACAAAAAAAGCCTTTCCGAAATGGAAAGGCTTTTCAATTTTATCTTAAGGAAATCACGGTGTTTCCTCTCTTGTTTTTGTCTTTTTAGCAATTGCATTCATATTCTTACTGAAATCAACAACTAAAGGAGTTGCGATACAAAGTGAAGAATAAGTTCCTACAACAACACCGATCATCAATGCGAAGATAAATCCTCTGATTGCTTCACCTCCGAAGATGAAGATCATTAACAATACGATGAATGTCGAAACCGAAGTATTGATCGTTCTAGATAGCGTAGAATTCAAAGCGTTGTTTACAACCACTTTTCCTTCTGTTCGTTTATGCTGACCTAAGAACTCTCTAATTCTATCAAATACAACCACGGTATCGTTGATTGAATAACCTACTACTGTTAGAATCGCAGCAATAAAGGCCTGATTAATCTCCATGGAGAAAGGCATGATTCCTTTGAAAATGGAGAAGATTGCCAATACAACAATAACGTCATGCGCCATTGCTACTAATGCACCAAC
>JAUICI010000129.1 GCA_030427935.1 Bacteroidia bacterium
TCCGATACAATTTTGAGAATGTAAACTGTTTTGATCAAACAGATACAATGTTCATCGTAAGACAAGATGATTATGGAACCTATTTGAATGATCGTTGGTACCACTACGGTTGCGTTAGTTATCAAGGTGCTTTTTACAAAGTTCCAATGGGTGTGACCCATTATACCTACACCGTTATCAGAAATGGAACCTTGAATACTTATAACGATACTATAAAATTAGTGGAAGGGGAGTATCGAGATTTTTTACTTCAATACTAGATAAAAATAAGCCCCCGCTGTTTCAGGTGTCTCGCTCGGATTGAACTTTTTATTTGTTCTATCAAAACCTTAAAAATAAACATCTGTTAAAGAGCAATGAACTCATGTTTTGCTTTAAGTACGAGGCGCGGTAAGCACTAGACAATTGATTTTGCAATGAAAATCAGAAAAAAAGCGGAATAAAGACCGTATATTTTTTGCTGCATTACAAAAATGGCCTATCTTTGCACCCTTAAATTTTCAAATAATTTTAAATATGTACGCAATTGTAGAAATAGCAGGGCAACAATTTAAGGTTACTAAAGATCAATATTTATACGTTCACAGATTGGAGAACAAAGAAGGTTCTAAAGTGGCTTTCGATAAAGTTCTTTTAATCGATAACAACGGAAAAGTAAATGTTGGCGCCCCGGCTATCAAAGGTGCTGCTGTTACAGCGAAAGTACTAGAGCACGTTAAAGGAGACAAGGTAATTGTTTTCAAAAAGAAAAGAAGAAAAGGTTATAAGGTGAAGAACGGTCACAGACAGTCTCTTACTAAAATCTTAATCGAGAAAATCGATGAGAAAGGTGGAACTGCTGCGAAGTCTACCGCTGCTGCTAAGACGGAAGCAAAGCCAGCGGCTGAGAAGAAAGCTCCAGCGAAGTCGGCCTCTGCTAAAGCTCCGGCGACTGAAAAGAAGGCTGCTCCGAAAGCGGAAGCAAAAACGGCTGAGAAAAAAGCACCGGCTAAGAAAGCTCCAGCGAAGAAGGCTGCACCAAAGGCTGCTGCAAAGAAGGCTCCAGCTAAGTCAGCCTCTGCTAAAGCTACGGCGACTGAAAAGAAAGCTGCACCGAAAAAAACAGATGATAAATAATATTTAAAAAACCCTTAGAAAATGGCACATAAAAAAGGAGTTGGTAGTTCGAAGAACGGTAGAGAATCAGAATCGAAACGACTAGGAGTTAAGATCTTTGGAGGACAAGGCGCAATCGCTGGAAATATTATTGTTCGTCAAAGAGGGACAACGCATCACCCAGGTGAAAATGTTGGAATGGGAAAAGACCATACACTTTTCGCGCTTTGTGATGGAATTGTAGAATTCAGAAAGAAAAAGAATAACAGATCTTATGTATCAGTAACTCCAATTGAAGGAGCGAAATCATAATACTGTTTAGATATTTAGAAGAAACTCCCAAATTAGTTTGGGAGTTTTTTTTTGCCCTATTTTAAATTTTTATTTTTGCCGCAAATCAATGTCTTATGATAGAAATTAGCAGAATCAGAGAAAACAAAGAAGAGGTAGTCGACAGACTAAAAGTAAGAGGTTTGGATGCATCTTCAGATATTGAAAAAATTCTAGAATTGGATCAGCAATGGAGAGCTAAAAAACAAGAAATGGACAGTGCTCTAGCTGAAATGAATAAAATTTCCAAGGACATTGGAGCCCTTTTTCAACAAGGGAAAAAAGCAGAAGCTGAAGAAGCGAAGAAAAAAACAGGTGAGTTAAAAGAACGTTCTCAAACTTTGAAAACTGAATTTTCTGATTTGGAGAATGAGATCAACACTTTGCTTCTAAACATTCCAAATATTCCAAATCCGGCAGTTCCGGAAGGAGCAACCGAAGACGACAATGAAGTCATCTTCGAAAAAGGAGAAATCCCATCTTTTGGCTTTAATGCATTGCCGCATTGGGATTTGGCAACCAAATACGATGTCATCGATTGGGAATTAGGTGTGAAAGTTACAGGTGCTGGATTTCCGATCTACAAGAATCAAGGGGCAAGATTGCAAAGAGGATTAATCAACTTCTTTTTGGACGAAGCTATTAAGGCTGGATATTCAGAATATGTTCCTCCTTTTGTAATCAATGAGGATTCAGGGTATGGAACGGGACAACTTCCAGATAAAGAAGGACAGATGTATCACATTACAACGGATGAATTGTATCTCATTCCGACTTCAGAAGTTCCTTTGGTGAATACTTTAAGAGGCGATCGAGTAAAGAAAGAGGACCTTCCAATCAAGTTGACAGCCTATTCTCCTTGTTTTAGAAGAGAAGCAGGTTCTTATGGAAAAGATGTAAGAGGACTGAACCGTTTGCATCAATTTGATAAAGTTGAATTGGTCATGGCTTCCGATCAGGAATCTTCATACGATGAGTTGGATAAAATGGTAGAACATGTGAAAGGTTTATTGCAGAAACTGGAACTGCCTTACAGAATCTTAAGGTTATGTGGAGGAGATTTAGGTGTGACTGCGGCTATCACCTATGATTTTGAAGTTTATTCAACTGCTCAAGAAAGATGGTTAGAGATTTCTTCTTGTTCAAATGTAGAAACTTATCAAGCCAATCGTATGAAGCTGAGGTACAAAGACGAGGATGGAAACACCAAATTATGTCATACCTTGAATGGATCAGCACTGGCACTTCCTAGAGTAATCGCAGGAATATTGGAAAATCACCAAGACGAAAATGGAATTAAAATTCCGGAGGCTTTGGTTCCTTATGTAGGTTTCGAAAGAATACAATAATTGGCGGATAATTCGTTTAGTTAATAGTGCTCTTGGAAAATTTAGACAGGAGTTAATTCAAATTTTAGTATGATTAGATTTTTACCTTTTGTAGGCATCCTATTTCTATTTTCTTGTTCCAATGTAGATACAGAAACGATTGCGGAAATAGAAAAATGGCAGGAAAAACTGGATTCAAGTTATCAGATTTACTTAACAACCGATTTTGATAGCATTCAGAAGATGGTCTGGAAAGTGAAAGAAAACGAGAAAGCCATCAAGAGATTGAACGACGCAGACACCATTTATACCGATATGGTTAAAGTATTGGATGACTACAAATGGATTCGAAAAAAAGTAAAACATGTTCCGGCAAAGAAACAGGAATATGGCGCAGAATTTGAAGAGATTAAGGTGCAACTCGAAAATTTGAAGTTGGATGTGCAGAATGGAGTTCGCACCAGTGAAGAGAATAAACAGTATTTATCCAATGAGATCAATTCGATTAAAATATTAATCACTAAATTTTCGAATGATTATGAGATCTATCAGGAAGCTTTGAAACGGTATGCCGAACTCAACGATAAGGTTCAAGCTTTTGTAGATCAACTAAAACGTGATAAAGGGATTATTAAATAGCATTCTAATTGTCATTGCTTTTTCAGCGGTGAGCTTTGGTCAGGATAATGATCTGAGGCTAGCTGAATATTATCTTCAAAATCAAGAATACGAAAAGGCAAACACCTATTACGAAAAAGTCTATTCCAAATTCAAATCGAAACGTGTTTATGAAGGTTATTTTGAAACCTTGCTGGCATTAAAAGATTTCAAAGAAGCAGAAAAGCTCGTTAAAAAGCAGATCAAACTTGAGCCATTGGATTTCGAACATAAAATTGATCTTGCGGAATTATATGAAAAATCGGCGCGACAAGAAAAAGCGGATGAGCTCTATGAAGACTTGATTACAACGATTACACCCTCTACAAATACCTATATATCACTTGCCAACGCATTCAAAAATAAGGGAAAGAACCAGCTTGCATTAAGAGTCCTTCAGGAAGGGCGAAAGAAGCTCCGAAAAGGAACCAATCTGAATTTCCAATTTGCCGAAATCTATGCAATTCAAGGAAATTGGAACGGTGTAGTGGATGAATATCTTGATATGCTGGATATCAATAAGTCTTACGAACGTTCGGTAAAAATCATGTTGTCTAGATACCTGAAGATAGGTACTCCTGATGAAAATGAATCCGCCGTGGAGTATTTGAAAAAGTCCTTGTTGGAGTACACCCAAAAGGCTCCCAATAAGTTTATTTACTCCACAATGCTACAATGGTTATTTGTGCAGAAAAAGCAATTTGGAATCGCTTTGAGATATGTAAAGAGTTTGGACAAAAAGACCAATTCGAGAGGGATTAAAGTGATGGATTTTGCGAAGATTGCCAAAACCAATTTTGACTATTCTACAGCTCGAAAATGTTATGAATATATCTTGGAATTCGGAGAAAATCACCCCTATTATGAAGATGCAAAAGCCGAATATCTTAATACAGCTTATCTGGAGATTCAAAGAGCGAATGTGATTGACTCCGTTCAAGTGAATAATCTTATAACCGAATACGAATCTCAATATCAAAAGCTAAAAAATAATGGGTCTCGATACCGAATGGTGATGGAGCTGACAACGCTCTACGCCTATTATTCCAACCAAGCAGATAAAGCGATTAAAGTGCTGGAATATGAAAAAGACTTGGGTATGTATCAGCTCACACAAGTTGGGAAATTGAAAATTCAACTCGGAGATATTTATGTTTTGTTTGGCGATATATGGGAGGCCTCTTTGCTTTTTATGCAAGTGGATAAGATGTTTAAAAATGATCCGATTGGACATGAGGCAAAATTCAAAAGTGCTCGGGTTTTATATTATTCCGGGGAGTTTGCTTTGGCGAAGAGTCAGTTGGATGTCTTAAAAGCTTCAACGACGAAGTTGATTGCCAATGACGCCATGCGCTTGTCTTTGTTAATCCAAGACAATACGGGATTAGATTCTGTAACGACAGCCATGGAATTATTTGCAGCGGCAGATCTTCTTATTCAACAGCATAAATACACGCAAGTAGAATCCAAATTTGATTCCTTGGATCTTTTGTTTCCTTATCATGGAATTGCAGATGAAGTGTTAATGCTCAAAGCTGAAATGTCCATGAAACAACATAAATGGGAAAAAGCGATTGAATACTATTTGAGAATCTATAATTCCCATGGAAGAGATATTTTGGCTGACGATGCACTATTTAAAACAGCTGAGATTTATTACAATATTCTCAACAACAAAGAGAAAGCTGCGGAGTATTACAAAAAGATCTTGTTTGAATACTCAGGAAGTTTATTTGTGGTAGAGGCAAGAAAGAAATTTAGAGAAATCAAGGGAAATTCCAATGTTGAATTCAATCATGACAAGACAAAGGAAGAAATGTTTAAAGAAGGAATAAAATGATCATATACAATGTTACTGTAAGCATCGATTCAAATGCTGCAAATGAATGGAAAGACTGGATGCGTTCAAAACATATTCCAGATGTCATGAACACTGGAAAATTCATTGATTGTCGTTTCTCAAGAATCATGGCCGAAGAAGAGGGTGGGGAAGCCTATTCCATTCAATATTTATGTCGATCTCAAGAGGCCTTTGAAGAGTATCAAAGAGATCACGCACCAGCCCTTCAGGAAGAGCATACACAAAGATATTCAGGTAAATTTGGAGCATTCCGAACTTTGATGGAAGTCGTGGATCATTTCAAGCATGAAGGTTAGTCCGAAAAAGCATTTAGGTCAGCATTTTCTTGCTGATAAAAACATCTCGCGAAAAATTGCAGATGCCATCATCTATGATGGAGTTAAAAATGTCCTCGAAATTGGACCTGGAACCGGGGCTTTGACGGAGTTCTTGGTTCCTCAAGACAACAGTTTAAAGCTAATTGATCTCGATAAAGAGTCCATCGAGTACTTACATCAAAAATATCCTGAGAAGAAAGAAGAAATCATTTATGGTGATTTTCTGAAAATGGATTGCCAAGATTATTTTTCGGATGAATTCATAGTTACGGGCAATTTTCCCTATAATATTTCCACCCAAATCATGTTTAAGGTTGTTGAAAACCGCAAGCAAATTACACAAGTAGTAGGAATGTTTCAAAAAGAAGTTGCCGAGCGAATAGCGGAAAAACACGGAAGTAAAACCTACGGAATATTGAGTGTGATTGTCCAAGCTTTTTATGATGTAGAATACTTGTTTTCAGTTTCAGAAAATGTGTTTATTCCACCTCCAAAAGTAAAATCTGGTGTGATTCGATTGATTCGAAAGGACAACCAAAATCTGGATTGTGATGAGAAACTTTTCGTGCAAATTGTAAAAGCAACCTTTAATCAGCGCAGAAAAACCATTCACAATAGTCTTAAAAAATTGGGTCTGGAAAAACCTGCTCCTGAAAAATTTGCCACAAAAAGACCAGAGCAATTAAGTGTGGAAGAGTTTGTGGAGTTGACAAGGATGATGAGTTAGAAAGTAATATTACTTCTCAGATTTTATAAAATTCTTCACGCATTTTACGATGCTGTTATGAAATTTCGAAAACTCACTACTTTTCATTAACCCTTTGTATTCACTGAGGCATTCACAAACTTCTTTATACTCAGTTTCGTTTTTGAACTTTTGCTTAAATTGATTGAGCGTATAGGTTTCATTATTCTCCCCTGTTCCAAAAAGAAATCGAATTTCAGCACTACTAAAGTTAAGTATTTCCTCATCAAATATAATAGCTGTTAAATGGGTGGATCCATTTTCAAAGTAAGCAATTTTATCACCTTTTAAAACCAATTTGTATGGAGCTCCTTTTATAATTCTAAAAACATTTTCACCAACACTAAAGCCCCATTCCTCCTTCACATCTATTTTTTGTTTGGAACCTCCATTTTTAACTTTCAACTTAATTGTAGGAATCCCTAAAGTTTTCATGATATTGTATTCGTACAGCTCACCAACTTTTTTACCCTTACCGTTTGTATAATCTTCATAAGTAGAATAAAGAACGACATCTAATTGTATTTCCCAATCATCTCGATATTGCGAAAAGGAAAGATTGGTGTTCAGGCAATAGAAAATAAAGAATAAAAAGGATAGATAGAAGTTAGATTTCATTTTAAAAAAGATTTACATTATTACAAATATAAAAAAAGGAATCGCATCCGCCACACAAGTGCGATGAGTTAACCCAAATCCTTCATAATCAACCTAGCCGTATGTCTAGTCTTTTGCTCCAGAATCACTTCTTTGTTTACAGTGACACGGTCGATTGTAGCCTCGTCATAATGTCGGATGGTTACAAGTTCAAGGCCTTCGTTGTATCTGACAAGATATTCTTCTTTTAGGGCGTCTATTAATTCCTCGATATCTACTTTTGAACTGTCCACACAAATCGAAAAGCTAATCGCAGAATTCTGCATCAAATTGATTTTAATCTGACGCTTACTTAAAATATCGAAGATGGTTGTTAGACAAATTTCATCAATAAATGAGAAGTCTTTTGGACTAATGGATATCAACATCTGATCCATCTTAAAAATGAAAGAGGGAACGATGTGATCATACTCCAAAGATTCTTGTATGATGGTCCCTTCATCATCCGGATTTACAAAGGATTTGATGAAAAGTGGAATGTTTTTATTTTGAAGAGGTTTGATCGTTTTTGGATGGATTACCGATGCACCAAAATAGCTTAATTCAATCGCCTCTCGAAAAGAAATCTTGTCCAGTTTGATGGTATTGTCAAACCACTTTGGATCTGCATTCAACATTCCCGGAACATCTTTCCAAATCGTGACATTCTCAGAATCGCTTACAAAAGCTAAAATACCCGCCGAGAAATCTGAACCTTCTCTTCCCAAAGTCGTCGTGTCTCCATTTTCAGTTCCACCGATAAAACCTTGTGTAATAGCGATGTCTACATCTCTATTAAAATCCAATGACATATTGAGTTTGTAAAGCTCTTTTGTTTTTTCCCAGTCGATTTTCGCGTCCTTAAAATTGCCATTTGTTCGAATGATTTTACGGGCATCACACCATTTAGACCTCAATCCAGTATCCTTCACAAATGCTTCTACAATTTTAGTAGAAATGACCTCACCTAATGAAACCACCTGATCATAAATCATGGCTTGATTTTGGACCGTACAAGTCATACAGTATTCTTCCAAATTTTTGAAAATCGCATCAATTTCATCAAAAATGGGGTGGTCTGAAGAGAATAATTGCGACATGATTTCTAGGTGAAAGTCGGAACGTTCTTTTACCAATTCCGAAACCTTCGACTTATCTTTTGCACAAGACTCCACGATAGCTTCCATGGCATTGGTCGTTTTCCCCATGGCGGAGATGACAACAATCAATTTACCTTGACCGTAATTTTTGATAATTTCAGCCACATTACGCACTGCATCTGCATTCTTTACCGATGCTCCTCCAAACTTAAATACTCTCATTCAGCAATTTTTTACAAACATAATATCTATTTTGATTACAAAAACTGATATTTGTTAAATAAGCCCTATGACTGATTATCCGGCATACAATCCTGAGAATTTGAAACTGTATTTTTCGAACGAGGAATTTATTCGAAAAACGATCGCTCAGATTCGAAAAGATTTGAATCAATTTGGTTATGAATTCGAACCAAAGATCAATGGAGAGGATTTGATTTCTGAGTTAATTGAAGAACTGAACCCTATTGTTCACGACTTCATGGACCATCATGGTGAGCGTTTTATGGCTTATTTGTACCAAGTGGATATTTCTGAATCTCAACTTTCTACCAATGAGTTTAGAGAGGATGCGATTTCCAATATTTCTTATAAAATTATCAGGAGAGAAGCACAAAAGATTTACTTTCAATTTTTGGTTGCAAACAAGAAGATCTAATCTCGTCAAACCCTTTATTCTTCTTGAATTTTTTAACAAATTAACCTTCTCCTAACAAAAAGCCTTTAAAACTTCAATGCATTATCAAAATTCATTAAGTTTGTGTTTCCAATATTATTGGCACATACTATGGACAAATTTTCTTATGTAGGTAACGGAGATGTAAACGCAATCGACAATCTCTATCAGGAATACCTAAAGGATCCCAACGCTGTTGATCAGGAGTGGAAGAAGTTTTTTGAAGGGATCGAGTTTGCGCAAACCAACTTCGAAGATTCAGGAGAAATCCCTGAGAATTTTCAAAAGGAATTTAAAGTACTTAACCTGATTGAAGGTTATAGAAATAGAGGTCACTTGTTCACAAGAACGAATCCAGTTCGTGAGCGAAGAAAATACGAGCCAAGTTTAGACATTTCCAATTTTGGATTGGAAGCTTCTGACATGGATGTTGTGTTTAAAGCAGGTGCGGAGACTGGAATAGGTCCAGCAACTTTAAAAGACATCATTGCACATTTGGAAGAGACCTATTGTCAGTCTATCGGTATCGAATACAATTATATTCGTCAGCCGGAAAGATTGAATTGGTTAAGAGAGAAAATTGAAGTAAAAAACAGACCTGTATACGACGCCAAAGAGAAACAAAGAATTTACCAAAAGCTGAATGATGCAACAGGTTTTGAGCAGTTTCTACAAAAGAAATTTGTTGGTCAAAAAAGATTCTCTGTTGAAGGTGGAGAAGCTTTAATTGCCGGACTTGATAAACTAGTTCGAAAAGGAGCTTATGAAGGTATTGAAGAGTTCATCATCGGAATGGCTCACAGAGGTCGTTTGAATACATTGGCTAATATTTTCGATAAAAAGGCAAGTGAAATCTTTACAGAATTTGAAGGGAAAGAATTCGATTCTGATGATAGTTTCGATGGTGATGTGAAGTATCACCTTGGACATTCCCAGCATGTAAAATTTGACAATAATGCGGAGTGTCACATGACCTTAGCACCAAACCCTTCCCACTTGGAAGCGGTTGCTCCAGTAGTGCAAGGAATTGCAAGAGCAAAGCTGGACCTTTATCTTGAAAATGACGAAAATAAAATTGTTCCGATAATTGTTCACGGTGATGCCGCAGTTGCAGGTCAGGGAATTGCTTATGAGGTGGTTCAAATGGCTCAGCTTGATGCTTACCGTGCGGGTGGAACAATCCACATTGTTGTAAACAATCAGGTAGGGTTTACGACAAATTATTTAGATGCAAGATCTTCAACTTATTGTACGGACGTTGCGAAAACGACTTTATGTCCGGTATTCCATGTTAATGGTGACGATGTTGAGGCGATGGTTCAGACCATGGAAATTGCTCTTGAATACAGACAAAAATTCCATAGAGATGTTTTTATCGACATCTTGTGTTACAGAAAATACGGGCATAATGAAGGTGATGAACCTAAGTTTACCCAACCAAAATTGTATAAGGCAATTCAAAAGCACCCAAACCCAAGAGATATCTATTTGAATCAGTTGGTTAAAGAAGGAGTTTTGACCGCAGCTGATGGAAAGAAAATGGAATCGGAGCTGAATGATTATTTGCAAAAGGCTTTTGATGATTCTAAGAAACAAGACAAATCTCATGTAGTTAACTTTTTGGAGACTACCTGGAAAGATATCCGATATGCAAACCAAGATGATTTCAAATCAAACCCGAAAACTGGAGTTGATATCAAGAAATTGGCTGATTTAGGAAATAAACTGGCAACTTTACCAGAAGGTAAGAACTACTTCAGAAAGATTAAGAAGTTGTTTGATGATCGAAAGAATCAAATCGAAACAAATAGTTTAGATTGGGGAACAGCTGAAATGTTGGCTTATGCGACATTATTGACTGAAGGATTTCCAGTTAGATTGACAGGACAGGATGTGGAAAGAGGTACTTTCTCACATAGACATGCTGTTGTGAAAACAGAAGATACAGAAGAAGAAATTATCACATTAAATCTTCTTGACAAAGGTCAGTCTCAATACGATATTTACAATTCACTTTTATCTGAGTATGGTGTTCTTGGATTTGAATATGGTTACTCATTGGCCAACCCTTATGGGATGACCATGTGGGAAGCACAATTTGGAGATTTCTTCAATGGTGCTCAAATCATGGTTGACCAATTTATTGCGGCTGGAGAAGATAAATGGAAGGTACATTCGGGATTAGTAATGCTTCTTCCGCATGGATATGAAGGAATGGGTGC
>JAUICI010000130.1 GCA_030427935.1 Bacteroidia bacterium
ATACTTATAATTTGTACTCAATACTTTTCTACCCACAAAGAAACCAACCGTTAAAGTACCAACTCTACCAATAAACATGGACACAACCACTACAACCTTCCCTGCCTCACTGAGACCTGGAGTGATTCCAGTGGATAATCCAACTGTACTAAAAGCAGACACTTCTTCAAAAATTATATCGGACAAAGTTACACTTTCTTTCGCCAATAACTCGTGCTCTGTAATAGTTAACACGAAAATGCCGATCAAGTTCCCTACAATAAAAAACAGTAAAACCGAAAAAGCCTTTAAAGCTAAGTCTACATCGATGGTTCTTTTAAATAATTCAATATTCTTTTTCCCTCTGACCGTGGAATACAAAGTTGCCCATAAAACAGCAAAAGTAGATGTTTTAATTCCCCCTCCCGTTGAGCTTGAAGATGAACCCACAAACATCAAAAAACAAAACATAATCAAAACCGGCATCGTAGTACTTCCAATATCTACAGTGTTAAAACCAGATGTTCTGGTTACCGATTGAAATAAGGAATTCGACAATTTCCCCACCAAGCTCTGCCCTTCCAAAGTATTGTTGTACTCTAGAACAAAGAATAAGACTAAGCCCAGAGCCACAAGCATAAAAGAAAAATTTAAGGCAATTTTAGTACTGAAGTCTAGACTCTTCCAAGGGTTTTTATACCGATCTCTCATCTTCTTAATACTGAAAATATCAAAAACGGCCGCCATACCGAGTGCCCCAATAAACACAAGCCCTGTTACAATTAATTGAATCAAATAATTGGATCGAATACCTTCATTATAAAGCCCATCCGTAAAAAGGGAAAAACCCGCATTATTAAAAGCCGAAACCGAATGGAAAAGACTGTAAAAAACCCGATCAGAACCTTGCTCTACTTCCGGGACCCCAACACCCCAGCTAAAGAACATCATAAAAGTTCCTATCAACTCAATGGAAACACTCCAGATGATGATTCGTCCCAACATACCTCTTGTTGATAGAATAGAATCTTTATTTACAAAATCTTCAATTAATTCATGGTGCTTTACGCCTACACCTAATCTCGAAGCTAAGAGAATAAAAGCACCAAATGAGATGATATTTAAACCTCCAAGTTTCATCAAAATCAAAAGAACCACCTGTCCTTTAAACGTATAAAATTCATGAACATCGACAAGACTGAGCCCTGTTACACAGGTAGCCGACGAAGACATGAAAAGGGCATCAAGAAAACCCATACCTGCATGATCTGTTGTCATTTCAGGCATCATTAGCATCCCAGTTCCAACCAAAATAATGATCAAGAAACTGGATATGAAAATTGTAGCTGGATGCAATCGGTAGAAGGGGTTTACTCCAGAATCTCGGGTGAACTCATAAATAATGAAACCAAAAAAGGATAGCTGAATGATTGGAATTGTGTATCGACCAATCCCGTATACCCCAATAACCTCGAAGAGTTGAGCCAATGCGAGCTTACCTGTTATATTATAAAAAACACCTTCTATTATCAGGTAGAGAATGAGAATAAACTCGACTCGATTTTTTCTAATAAAATTTCCGGGGTTATAATCATAAATAAAGCGAATGCAGAAGCGCAAAATATAGAAAGCGAAACTAAACTCGATGACTTTGATAAAATAGGAAACGGTATTTTCATCAAGCGTATACCCATAGAAAATCACCAAAGACAATAATGAAATTGATGAAACAAATAAATGCAGAATTTTAAACAAAGAAAGAACCGTGTCTTTACTATCGTAAAGCAATAAATTCAGTTTTTCCCTTATTTTTCTGAATGACATCTATGAATATATTTTCATGACCTCGTTGAGCAAGGCTTCTTTGTCGATGGAAACCACTCCAATTCTCTCGCAAACCATACCTCCTGCCAAATTTGCCAATTCTGCAATCCATTTGGGTTCTAATTCAGCAATCAAGCACAAAGTGGCTACCGAAATCACCGTGTCACCCGCACCGGAGACATCGGCAATGTTTCGAACATGTGCCGGAATAAACTTGTGATCATTTTCATCCGCAATAAAAACACCATTTTCAGACAAGGTAGTAAAGACAAATTGTGCATTCAACTTTTCTCTAAGCTTGGCTGATGACTCTGTTACGCCTTTTTTGAAGTCAGTAAACTCCACTCCCATTCCCTCTTTCAACTCCTTCAAATTGGGTTTGAATAGCGAAACATTTTCAAAAGCGTAGAAATTTAATTTTTTCGGGTCTACCGTTGTTAGGATTCCTCTTGCGTTAGCCATTTCAATCGACTTTCTGATTATATTTTCAGACAAGACACCTTTGTTGTAATCCTGAAATATTATGGCTTTGACTGAATTGGAGTCCAGAACCTTTTCAACTCTGCCTAGAAATTTTTCTTCTTCATTTGCAGACAAAAAATGGGTATCCTCCTCGTCGATTCGAACCATTTGCTGGTTGTTTCCAATCAGCCTAGTTTTCACCGTTGTTTTTCTTTCGGAAGACCTTTGAATTCCTTCAGAAGTAATCTTTTCATTTTTTAGTAATTCAAGAAAAATGTTGGCATTATCATCATCTCCAATTACCGAACAAATAATTGGGTTTGCACCTAGTGAATGTATATTAAGCGCCACATTGGCAGCACCACCAAGTCTATTTTCCCTATTTGTGAAATTTAAAATTGGAACAGGTGCTTCGGGACTGATGCGGTTGACCTTTCCTTCAACATAAGAATCGATCATTACATCTCCGATAATCAGCACATCCTGATCATTAAAAGACTCAAATATTTTTCTAAAATTCATTTATTTTAATTTGCTCAAAGCCTCTTTTATTCGAGCACAAGCTTCGATCAATTGCTCTTCTGAAGCGGCATAAGAAATTCGAACACAATTTTCATCTCCAAATGCTTCTCCAGTTACTAATGCTACGTGTGCATCCTCTAAAAGATACATGGACAGATCACTTGCATTTTGGATTACTTTTCCATCAACCGATTTTCCAAAGAACGCTGAAACATCTGGAAAAATATAAAAGGCCCCTTCCGGCACATTCGTTTTGATCCCTTCGATTTCATTCAATTTCCCTAAAACCAAGTCTCTTCTGGACAAATAAGCTTGCTTCATTTCATCAATAACTGAGGGATCAGCCTCTAAAGCTGTAATTGTAGCTCTTTGAGAAATCGCGCAGGTTCCAGAAGTAAACTGACCTTGCATTTTCGAACATGCTGAAGCAATGAATTGTGGAGCGGCCATATAACCCAATCTCCAACCGGTCATTGCAAAGGCTTTGGACACCCCATTTACTGTAATTACTTGTTCTTTTACATTCTCAAATTGAGCTAAAGACTCGTGCTTTCCGGCAAAATTGATTAGTTCATATATCTCATCTGAAATCACAAAGAAATCTTCTTTTTCAGCAATTACTTTTGACAAAGATTCTAATTCTTCTTTTGAATAAAAGGATCCACTCGGATTACAAGGAGTAGAATAGATCATCAATTTAGATTTTGGTGTTATGGCATCTTTCAACTGATCTGCCGTAATTTTAAAATCGTTATTGATATCTGTTTTGATCACTACTGGAACTCCTCCAGCCATTTTTACAATCTCAATGTAGGTTACCCAAAATGGAGCAGGAATAATCACCTCATCACCTGGGTTAATTAAACTCAGAACGATATTCGCTATACACTGCTTAGCTCCAGTTGAAACCACAATCTGAGATGGCGTATAATCCAAACCATTATCTCTTTTCAGCTTTTTCACTATCGCCTCACGAAGATCCTGATATCCAGGAACAGGCATGTATTTCGAGTAATTGTCGTCTATTGCTTTTTTTGCACTTTCCTTGATAAACTCAGGGATATTGAAATCGGGTTCTCCTAAAGAAAGGGAAATCACATCGATTCCTTTGGCTTTCATTTCTCGGCTTTTTTGCGACATCGCGATTGTTGCCGACTCTTCTAAACTGTTGATTCTGTCTGAAAGGTAATGATCTAAATTAGCTGCCATTGTATATGGATTTTAAAAAAAAGGCAAATCTATGAATTTATATCTTCTCAACGTGAAGAGAATAGCTTGAATTCGCAAACATTTTATTCTGTTTTGGTTCAATTTTTCGACTTGAAAATTTTCCTCAAATATTTCGTTACTTTTGTCCAAATAATCATTTAGAAAAATAAAAGATGCCAGATTTTGTTTTTTATCTACTACTAGTAACAATCCCTACAGCTGCTGTAATCGTTACAGCTTATATAATGTTCAAAAATCTTTTTGAAAAGGACAGAAGAAACTTTCAATTAGAAATGAAAAAAGAACGTGAAAAACATTTTCTACCCCTTCGAGTGGAAGCCTATCAAAGGTTTGTTTTACTAATGGAGCGTATCTCTCCGAATGCTTTAGTGATGAGAAAACATAATCCGGGCATGCCGGCAAAAGCTCAACAACAAACTTTTCTGGAAGAAATCCGAAGTGAATTCGATCACAATATTGCACAACAAATATTCATTTCACCCGAATGCTGGAAGAGTGTAAAGGACGCGAAAGAAGAGACAATCAAAATCTTTAATATCGCTGCCAGTAATCTACCTCCGACTGCAACGGGAATGGATTATGCACAAAAGATTTTCGAAGTTACAGCCGAGGTTGGAACTTTGCCAACTGAAATCGCAGTTGAAAATCTGAAGAAAGAAATGCAGCGATTATTTTAATTCGCCTTTTTCCTTGTAATACTCAATAACGTCAGTCATTGTTTCTTCTATTGGTCTAGGCTTATATTCGAGCTCTTTTTGAGCTTTTTCTGAGCTAATTTTAGTATTCCCTTCTTTAAGAGTAAGAATCATTTCCTTAGTAAACAAAGGGGGTTTTCTCGTTATTTTGCTCATTAGCTTAATCAGAGGCAAAGTTACATCCAATACCCAAATTGGGAGCGTTGGTCTTCTTCGCTTTTTCCCACCAGCCAACTTCACTAGCCCAGCAAGTTCTTTAACCGACTTATAAACTCCTGACAAAATATAGGACTCCCCTGTTCGACCCATTGTTCTTGCATTCAATGCGGCCTTTACTATATCCCGCACATCCACCCAATCAAATCCATAGTTCATGACAACGGGTACCTTGCCCTTGTACAAATCCTTAAGCGCGTCACCTTGAATGGAATCGAACTTATCTTCTGGTCCAAGAACAGATGTAGGGTTAAGTATGATACACTCCAATTGATGTTCTTTACAGAAATCTTGAACCAATTTTTGGGAGATCGCTTTCGATCTGTCGTATACCATGATACTTTCCTTCACTAAAGCTCTGTTCTCATCCAACACTTCTTCCCTTGGCAATTGCTGATATGCATGAATGGAACTAAAGTGAATTAATCTTTTTGCTCCAGAATCTTTAAAAGCATTCAAAATATTCTGAACCCCATCCACATTAACAGGAAAAACTTGATCTTCTGTCTCACCACTAACCGCGATCATTGCAGCCAAATGATAGACATAATCTACACCCATCATCATGCGTTTTAATGCATCGGTATCGTGAAGATCTCCTTTAAAATACTCTACATTTTTCTCCACAAATGGTCGAGCATTGCCACGCACCAATAAATTTAACTGATGTCCTTCTGCAAGCAATTGCTTGCATATATTATAGCCAATATGACCGGTACAACCTGTAAGTGCAATTTTCATTGAGCAGTGTTTTGAGCAAAGATAACAGAATGCTGATATGAAGAATCGTATCCGAGCTTAAAACAATAAGCGATATTGAATAATGGGTAAAAATCCAGTCTGATAAACATATCGTGTAGATTGATTTTCATCTATATACTCATAGTTGAAAATATTTTTTTGATTGGTGAGATTTTGAAAATCCGCGGCCCATTCTTGAGTTACTTTTTTACCGATAAGTTTAAAGCCAATTCTGAAGTTCCATTTAAAGTATGCTGGAAACTGAAGCGCAAATGCATTGTCTTCATCTCTAATTTCTCTGCCTGCTGCAATCGATTCATCCAATAAAATCTCAGTGTATCTACTTCCACCATTGACCACAAATTTTGTATCAAAAGTAAAAGCTACTTTCGGTTTCAATCTTCCTTTTTTGTCGTATTCTGATTTCTGTTTGAGTCTCCATTCATATCCAGCCAAAACATTCACCGTGTAGTTACCATTAAATGCTGTGTTTCTCCAAACACCATCACCTCCTCGGTATTTAGAATCAAACAAACTCGAATTGAGGATGAAATATAGACCATTTTGCATGCGCTTTTCAATCGTTAGTTCGATACCATAATTGTAGCCTCTTCCATTATTGACCAAAGAATCTCGATAGATATCATCAAATGCAGCACCCAGATTGATCAAAGAATAAGAAGTCGCTTTATTTTCCACTGGTGCATCTACAATATGCTGATAATACGCTTCAGCCTTAATATGAATTCCCCATTTCAGAAAAAGCTCATAACCCAAAACAAAATGGTGACTTTTCATGAAGCCAACATCTGTGTTGGTTGTACGAGTATTCCCCAAAGTATCTGTTGTCTCAATAAAATAGAGAAGTAATGGCGCTGCTTGAGAATGGTAGCCATAAGAGAAAGAGAGTTTATTTATCTCATTCACTTTCCAACTAAACCCGAATCGAGGTTCAATATTCCATTGATTTCCTAAAAACAAATGCTGATAGTGAATCCCAAAATTTAGGTCGATCCGGTTGGTGGGTTTATACTGATACTGGAAATAAGGTTGCAATAAACCCGTAAACCCATTTTGATCGTGAAGACTTTGAAATCCTTCTGGAACTCCTCTAAAAACACTGTCCAATAGTGTGTAGAAAAGTACATCCATGTAAAACCCGGTTTTGATATAGTGCTTGGAAGATAGTTTTTGTCCATAATGAAGCGAACTCGTTTGTTTTCCTTCCAGAGAATTGTTTCGATAAATCATGAATGGATTCTGAAAATTTAAATCTACAGTATCAATCTGAATATTATTGGTTGCAGCTTGTGCCCCCACGATCACTTCCAAATAATTTGATTTACCTAAACGATGCTTGTGCGTAACCCCAACAACACCTGTCATGGTACTGTAATAAGTATCTTCTCCTCCATCAGCAAAAAGATCCCCATCCTCACTCAATTCTTCAGCAATGAAATTGATCTTTGAAATCCCGCCAATTCCAAATATTCTGGTGACTCCTTTTTTGGTGGGAATTGTGACATTAAAATTTAGATCCATATAATTCGGAACTGCAGTTGTTCCAAAATTTAAGCCCATCAAACTAAAAAGCTCCAAAGTGGAATATCTAAAATTGACTAAATAACTGGCTTTAGATTTCTTGGAAAAAGGACCCTCAGCCATTCCTTCAATACCATTAAAACCCAGTTGAATTAAGAACTCATGTTTTTTATTATTTCCTCTCCTTAAATTCAGATCAAAAACACCTGCCAAGGCATTTCCATATTCTGAAGGGAAAGCACCTGTTAAGAAATCAGATTTTTCAAGCACATTTGTATTGAGCATGGAAACGGGCCCACCTGTTGTACCAAAACGCGAGAAATGATTCGGATTAGGTATATCCAAACCTCCCATTCTATATAGTACACCTGAAGGGGAATTCCCTCGAATAATGATATCATTTCGCGAATCGTCAGCTCCTTGAACTCCGGCAAAATTCTGGGCCATTCGAGCTACATCATTTAAAGACCCCGAATACCTTTGAGCTTCTTCAATTGAAAACGAAACGGCCGAATTGGTCGCCAATTTATTCAAGGTCTCATTCGGATTTCCAGCTTTGACTTCCACACCTTCTAGTTCGTTTGAAAGTTGGATCATTTTGATGTTTAAAACAAGTTGTTTACCCGTATTCAACTCCAATTCCGGAATACTAACGGACTCATAACCGATATAAGTAATCGATAAGTTTTGTCGACCAATAGGAATATCGGTTAAAACAAATTCCCCGTTTAAATCCGTTACAGTTCCTTTCACCGGATCGAAATTTGTCAGCACTACATTCGCCCCTATCAATGGTTCACCTGAAAACTCATCAATGACGGTCCCTCGAATCGTATTTGTTATTTGACATAACGTATTCGAAACAGTCAGAAAAGCTAATATTAGAAGTATGTTTTTCATTCCAAAATTCAAATTTATAAATAAATCATTTGCCTCCTAAATCTTTGTAAACAAAGGAATTAATTCATGTATTTTTAAGATTGAAAATGCAAGCACATTTTTCCTTACATTTGCACGTATTCATGGGTGAAGATGTAAAAATAGCCATCATTGGAGGAGGAAGCTGGGCCACCGCTTTAGCAAAGATCATTCTAAACAATGTATCCACACTGAATTGGTGGATGCGCGATGATGAGGCTATCAAACACATGTCTCTTTACCGACACAATCCAAGATACCTTCAATCCGTTGAGTTTGACATTAACAAAATCAAATTAACGTCGGACATTGAAAAATGCATTGGTGAATCTGATGTGATCATTATTGCGACTCCTTCAGCTTTTTTATATGAGCTTTTTAAGGATTTTAATACTGATTTGATCAAAGATAAAATTGTTATTTCCGCCGTAAAAGGGATTATTCCCGAATACAATGCGATTCCAGCACGTTTTATTCACAAGACTTTTGGCACTCCTTATGAAAAGATCGGTATGATCTGTGGTCCTTGCCATGCAGAGGAAGTAGCCTTAGAACGTTTATCTTATTTGACTGTAGCTTGTCAGGATGAAGACATCGCCGAAGGAATTGCGGAAAAATTAGATTGTCGCTATATCAAAACGACAACTTCGGACGATTTATTTGGAACTGAATTATCTGCGGTATTGAAAAATGTTTACTCAATAGCTTCTGGGATATGTGCAGGACTAGGCTATGGCGATAATTTCCAAGCCGTTTTGATTTCCAATGCCGTGCAGGAAACAGAAAACTTTATTGACGAAGTGAGTCCTATTCACCGGGATGTGAAATCCAGTGCTTATATGGGGGATTTGTTGGTTACTTCCTATTCTAGATTTTCCAGAAACCGAACTTTTGGTTACATGATTGGAAAAGGCTATTCTGTAAAAACTGCTCAATTGGAGATGGATATGATTGCAGAAGGTTATTATGCAGTAAAGTCTGTCATTGAAATCAACAAGAAATTTCAAGTGGAGATGCCTATCGTTGAGGCGGTTTACAATATCATCTATCAAAAGATCACTCCTGTGATTGAAATGCGAATTTTGGCTGACAAGTTGAGCTAAACTTGTTTCCTTAGCAAAATCAAACTCTAACTCCAATAACGCAAACATCATCCAATTGCTCGATATCCCCTTTCCAGGATTCGAAATTATGGGCAAGTTTTGTTTGTTGGACTTGAACAGGTTCTTTTGAAATTTTCACCAATAGTTTTTTGAGATTACTGCTCTTAAACTTTTTCCCTTGAGGTTTATACGAAGTATTCTTCTGACCATCAATCTGACTGGCATTTCCGAATTGATCTGCATATCCATCACTGAAAGCATAAATCATGTCGTCCGGCTCCAATACAATTCTTTTAGTAGTAAAATCTTTTTTCGAATGACCTATTCCAACCGGTTGTTTATCTGCTTTCAGTTCGATCAGGTTAAGATCTCCATAGCTTCGAATATTAACTTCTCCAGAGGCATTGATTTCTTTGCTCAATCGAACAATAAAAAGAGAGTTATACGCTCCTGCATAGGACAGTTTCAAACAAGAACCCTTTCCGGATGGCCATCCAGAGCTATCGGCCTGAGCAACAGAACCTCTCCCCAATTGCTCTTGCTCTTGCTCAATTCTTACCAAAGCGATATCCATTCCATCTTTGATACTTCGAGCGATTTCCTTTTCGTCATTCCCTTTATTAAGCTCAGCAATGACCAATTCTCTAGTTTTGTTTAAAATCTCTCCTGGGTCTGATAAATCAAACTCACGCAAAGATCTATTCAAGGCATTGTTGCAAACAACTGACATCATCGCACCTGGAACTCCATGTCCCGTGCAATCCGCTACGGCAAAATATTTAACTTCATTTTTCTCCTTTACCCAATAAAAATCCCCTGCAACGATATCTTTGGGTTCGTAAAACACAAAGAAATCTTTCAGCACATCCGCACAATGACTAGCTGAAGGAAGCATGGCTGTTTGAATTCTCTTGGCGTAATTGATACTATCTGTAATTTCTTTGTTCTTGACTTCAATGATCTCCTTACTCAGTAGGATTTCCCTATTGACTTTCTTTTTCTTCTGAAAATTTCGAAAGACATATAAGGTCAGCATCAAGAGAATGGCCGCTAGAATCAGACCGAAATAAGTCAAGTTTCTTTGTCTTTTGATTTCACTTTGGTGTTCCAATTCTTGAATCTCAGAAATACGTGCTTGCTCCAAACTGTCTTTCTCAGCTTTTAATTGGTAGCCAAATTCAAATTCTCTTTTTGCCAAATCAAGAGAAACATTATCATTTAAAATACTATCCTCAAGTTCTTGAAACCTCATTTCGTATTCGTATGCTTTTTTATGTTCGCCCGTGTAATAATAGGCTTTAGACAAACATTTACAGGCAGATTTCTGGAGACCTAAAGATTCAATTTTCAAAGCTGACTCATAGGCAGAAGCACAATTTGAAACGGCTTTTTGATATTCCTTTAAGTACAGGTATTTCTCCCCTAAAAAGACTTTACCCGAATTGTAATTAAAATCATCTTTTAGACGCTTCATTTCATCCACCATTTGCAAGGCATATTTGAGTCCGAGCTCTTTATTGCCTTTACGAAATTCGATCTCTGACAAATCCTGTAGAACCGAAGCGGCT
>JAUICI010000131.1 GCA_030427935.1 Bacteroidia bacterium
GAGAAATAAGATTATACCTCTTCTCCCAGATACGGATGGTGTGCGCCTTAATCCCAGAAAGTTGTTCTAAATCTTTGATCTTGTAATGTCCCATAGTCACAAATCTCTCGCGAGTGGTTTAGATAAAAACAAGTCTAAAAAGATTTTGTTCAGAGATTTACAAGAAATTTAGTTGTTTGTTTAAACAAGTTTATTGCTGACAGTCAGCTTATTTTTCAATAAGGTACTCCCAAGAAGCTTTTGGATCTTTATCAAAGGAAACTTTTCCCTTAGTATCATAAACAATATTGGCCAAAACAAACTCGTATTTAAAATCCGGGTCATTTGGTTTGCAGTTTTTCAAGACATAAAAACCAAGTTCAAGATTTTGATCTTCTTTGAAATTCTTCATCTTTCTAAGATCTACCGAATAATTGCATTCTAACCAGGTCTTCTCTTCTCCAAAATCTTTGATACAGATCAAATATTTATATCCATATTCAAGCTCAAGATGGTATTCTTGACCCTGATGTTCGTCATAATGCCCACAGGTTTCCATATAATCGGTTTTTCCACCAATGGTATAGGGCTCAAACTCTACTTGACAAGCATAAAGCAATATTTTTGCCTCTCTTAGACTATCTCTTCCGTAAACGGTGCCATAGACCTTAAGCTCGTTTTGGGATAGAATGAATCCTTTTAAGCTGAATAGAATTATGAATAGAATTAATCTTTGCATTTTTCTTGTTCTTTTTGGATGAGATTGCGGATTTCTCTGGCCTTTTTACCATCGTATTCCATATATCCGGTTTCCGGATCAAAGAAAAACTCACCCACAGCCGTTCGCTTTAGGAAATTGAATCTAGATTTTTTACATTTTTTAAATAAAGTAACCTCAAGATTCATCGGAGCCTCTCCTTTATGGAGATCATCAAACGGAATTTCTGATGAGTTGATCAATATGAATTTCGAGACGCATTTTTTTGATTTGTAAAGAATTTTATAGGTTGGTCCAACGGGTAGGCGAAATTTAAAATTCAAGTCTTCGTCAATGGGGATTTTATGTAAAACTTTTTTGTTTTCGGAGACAACGATTTCGGATTTCGAGTGGTTCTGTGGATTCGGAATCTTCATTTTTCCTGTAATTACAAGATGGCCGTCTTGAGAAATTAGATTTAAGAAAAAAAGCCAGGAGATGGTTAGTAAAACAAATTTCATGGAAATAAAGATACAAAAAAACGGCGCCTTCTCAGGCGCCGCCAAACACTAAAATTAGAAATCAACAGGCATGCTATTGCAACACGACCTTTTGAATACTCACATCGTTATTATTTTGAACGCGAACGATGTAAGTTCCTTTGTCTAGATTCCCTAGCGCAATGTTAATTCTGTTTGTTTTTACAGCATCATTAGAATAAACTAGTTTTCCAGTGATGTCGATAATTCTGATCTCTGTATCGTTCGATGGAATTAAGTTTCCAAGATCGATAGTCAAGTTTCCGTCTGTTACAGGGTTCGGATACACTTTGAAATCTACGCCTTCATTTTCATCGATATTCAAAGTAGCTGAAGGAAGCATCAATAATGGTCCTCCACTTGGGATACTAGCATACAATCCGAAAGCATCTCCCATGTTGTTTACTGAAGGATCCAAGAATCCGGAAGCAAATACAGTAATTGCTGAATCAGCTAATCCTGTCAAGTCTGCAGTGAATGTAGCAATGTTTGCACCTCCAGTCGGAGCGATTCCTAAAACATAAGAAGCTGCTGCTAAATCCAAGTATCCTTGGTTTTCTCCATAAGAAATGTTTGTTACTAATCCTGCTACAGGTACTGTAGTTTCATTTACGTCAACTGCTGGCGCATCTGTAGACCCGTGGAATACCATAACGTCAACATTTCCTGCTGTAGTTGAAGACTCTCTTGCTCCAGCGAATGCAATGATATCAAATGCAGTTGCTGGTGTATAAGTTCCAGATCCAATTGTTCCGGAAGCAACAGCAACATACTTTTCTCCACCCATCAAATTGATTGATTCCGTGTAAAGAGGCATAGAAGCATCAGTTGAGTTTGGAGCACAAATATCTACTTCAAGTGCAGTTCCTGCAGGTACATCAATAAATGGAGTTGAAGTTCTGAAATCGAAGTCATCTAATAATAAAGCATCGTTCACATATACGTCTACTGTTGCTGCGTCTACTGCTGCACAGTTGTGTACTACTTGCAATCTTGCCGTAGAAACTGCTGGAGTCTCAGCTAAAGGAACTACGGTTCCATCAGGTAAAACAGCGATTAAACCAAATGCTTGACCGTTGTTGTTCATTGTTGGATCAAGGAATCCTGAAGCCAATACTGTTACAGAAACACCTGAAGCCATTAAAGTTTGTAATGGTGCCGAGTATTCTTTAACCGTTGTGTTATCCATTGTTCTTACTTGAAGAACGTAATCTGCGTTTGGCAATTCTAAATAGTTTGAGAAATCACCATAAGCTGCTCCATCTACTACGTCAGCTGACATTAATGGACTCGTCACATTTGTTACTTTAACTTGTGGCGCATCTGTTGCTCCATGGAAAACTAAAACATCTGTATTCATCATTCCACTTGTGGCTGATTCTCTTGCCATGTTTGTAGCTTCGATTGAGAATGCAGTTGCTGGTGTGTACGTTCCAGACCCAATTGTTCCACTTGCTACAGCGATATATTTGTCTCCTCCGTTTAGAGTTAAAGACTGCGTGTACAATGGTGATGTTGCATCTGTTGAGTTCGGTGCACAAATATCAATATCCAAAGCTACTCCTGCAGGTACGTCAATAAAAGCAGTTGCATCTTGAAAGTCAAAATCATCAATTAATAAAATGGCATCGTTTACCCAAACATCTACTGTTGCAGCATCTGTTGCAGCACAGTTGTGAATAACTTGTAGTCTTGCCGTTGTTGGAGTCGTTACTTCTGGTAAAGGAAGTACAGTTCCGTTAGGTAAAGCAGCAAATACACCAAAAGTAGCTCCGTTGCTGTTCTGACTAGGATCCAAGAATCCAGATGCGAAAACTGTTAGAGCAGCTCCACCTGCATTTAATGTTGCCAAAGGAGCTTGATATTCTTTAACCGTTGTATTGTCCTGAGTTCTTACCTGAATATTGTAATCTGCAGTTGGAAGTTCCAAGTAAGCAGAAAAATCTTCGTAAGAAGCGTCGTTTACTAATGTTCCTACCATTAATGGATTCGTAACGTTTACGATATCAACCGTAGGCGCATCCGTTGCTCCGTGGAAAACAACTAAATCAGTTTCCATCATACCGTTTGCGGAGGTTTCTCTAGCAGGGGTAAGGATGTGTAAGTCAAATGCCGCCGCCATATTATCTGGGTTGTAACCTGAAGCGGAAACGATACCAGATGCCATAACAACATATGTTTCATTTGCAGCTAAAGTAACACTAGCAGAGAAAACGGGGCTTGACGCATCTACAGACGCAGCATCATTAATTGTGACGGTATATGTTCCAGCTGCAACGTCAATAAAAGGAGTTGCCTCTCTAAAGGAAAGGTCGTCAAATGAAGCGTCTGGAAAGTTTCCGTCAACTCTGACATCCACTGTTCCTGCAGCGCCATCCGCTGAATTGTGAATTACTTGTAATCGTGCATTTTGTGCAATCGCTTCGTTGGCTGTAAAAAGTCCAAACGTTAAAGCTCCGAGTAAAAATAGCTTTTTGTTCATGATTGTGTTTTTAATAGTTTCAAACCTTAAACACGTTAGATCAAAATTTGTTCAACCAAACATTAAAAAAGTTAAACAAAAAAGAAAAAGTCAAGAAATATCTGAGTAATTTGATTATTTATATCTTTGTTTAAATTTTAATATCATGAAGAAGTTTGCTATCCTATTCGCAATTGTATCTGTCGGGTTACTAACCTCTTGTGGAGGCGGGGAAGAAGACAAGCCAAAGAAAGATTCTGGTGAAGAACAAATGGATTTGGAAGGGTTTGAAGAGTTAGACCTTTCATCCTATGATTTGAATATTACCATTTCACTTCCAACAAAAGAAACTGCAGTAGGAACAGTAAAACCTCATATTGAACATGAGGATGGTGGTTTCAAATGGTTTGTTACTGTTGGACCAACATTCGGCATGACAATCGAAGATTTTGGTTCAGAAAGTAATCTTGTTGAAAGACACAAAGAAAGATTAGCTGAAAAAGAATTTTTTCATGTTGAATATTTGAAAGAAGAAGGAAATGTTCTTTTGTACAAGAGATTATTGAAGTATGATGGAAAGGTAGAAGAAACAGAAAAGAAAGATATCTACTTTGTTTTTGGAGCTTTTCAGATTGGAAATGTGAATTATATCGTAAAGTCTTCGGAAGAGGGATTGTTCAAACCAGAAGCTGAGGAGTTAATGAATACAATTAAGTCAATCAAGGTGAAAGAGTAATTATTTTCTCTTTTCTACAAAATACATTTTCACTTTACCCTTATTTTTTGCGTTGACCTCACCACGGAACGAACATTCAAACTTGTCTTTGACTAATTCGTAGGTGTTTTCTGAGATATTGATTTTGCCAGGTTCACCGCTACTTTCCATTCTACTAGCAAGATTAACAGCATCTCCCCAAACGTCATAGGAATACTTATGTTTTCCAATGATTCCAGCTACGATATGCCCCGTATTAATTCCAACTCGAACTTTCCATTCAGGCATGTTCTCCGCGCGTCTTTTTTCATTAAAATCCTCAATAAACTCAATCATTTCAATAGCTGCATTTACTGCGTCTTCAGGATTGGTCTGGTTCTCATCTGGAATACCTCCCGCTGCCATGTAGGCATCTCCAATCGTTTTAATCTTTTCCAATCGATTACGCTTTGAAATCTCATCGAATTTTGCAAAACATTGATTCAGTTCTTCAACCAATTCTTCTGGGCTTAAGTGTTCTGCGATCATCGTAAACCCAACGAAATCTGTAAATAATACGGTCGCGGTTTTATACTCATCTATGATCGTTGGATTTTTGTCCTTTTTAAGAGCCTTAAATCGGGTTTTTGATTTCAGCTCTTTGGCGATTTTTCTTGGTAAAATGTTTAATAATAGTTCATTGTTCTTTTTATCCGAACGAACAAAAAAGATTAGAAAACCAACGACTACGGAAATAATTAAAATCAATCCAATATTGAAATACCTTCTGTTTTTTGCTTTAGCCTCTGACAATTCAACATCTTTCTTTGCTTGAGTTAAACTGTCTTTCTGCTTTCTAAGAATATCTTTTTGCTCGCCAATTGTAGCAAGAGAAGTTTCCTTGGTTGTTCTCTCGGCCATATTTTTGGCATTTCGGAAATAGTAAATAACATCCTGAATTGTTTTTTTTCTCTTCGCAATTATTGTGTCCAACTCGGCTTTATAGTCGATGTAAGCTTTAAAGTAACTTGCAGCTTCCTTATTTTTTCCAATTTCTTGAGCACTATAACCCAGATTACTGTACAAACCTAGTTTATTTTCACCATCTAAGTGATTCGCATATTCCTTTAGGATTTCTTTGTATTCACGGTAAGCTTTTCTAAATTTTTTGTTTTCAAATTCTAGGTCACCCGTATGTTTCAGAATTAACAAGTAATTGGTTCCTCTATCATTATATGAATTATTATTGATGTAATCTCTTACGGAATCAGGAGTTTCAGCATAAATCTCATGTTTGAAGTTGAAGAGTATTTCTGCTTCTTGAATAAGTACTTTTTCTTCTTGAGTTTTACCAAACTTTTTCATCAACATTTCAAACAAGTAGGCATACCTTTGCTTTCTCATTAGTTTTAAATGAGCCAAATCCGAATAAGCTTCCACCTTCTTGTGAAGAGATAAATTCTTTGAATACTGATTAATGTTTAATTCCAAAAGTCGAAGTGCTTCAACATATTGCTTGATTTTATAATTAGCGGAAATCAAGAGCTGATTAAATTCAAATGTTACCGAATCAATCATATTTTTCGGTGTGAGCTCATCAAGTTTTTTCTGATTACTTTTTATAGTGGAGATCGTATTTTGAACATCTTTATCCAAAAGCAGATAACTATTGGCCAACATGTAAACATCATTAGCGAAATTAGAATCGGGCCTATTTAAGGCAATTTTTCGCTTAAAATAGATGATTGCATAATCGTAAACACCCAAATTATAAAGTGATCGAGCAGTGTTCCCATAAGCAAAATTCAAGTTTTGCCATTCCTCTTCAACCTCCCATTTTTCAATGATCTTCAACAATTTGATGAAGATGGGTGAGAAATCGGAAATTTTAACGGATTTGCCATATTGATCCGAATTCTCTCTCGACTTAAGCAATATCTGAGTGTATTCAAGTAAGGTTTGTGTTCGTTCTGATAAATTCCCGTTTTCCAGTACTAGTTCTTTTAGAATTTTAGGATCACGGTAGTTGGTATCCGCACAATACTCATACAACAGCTTGGCAACTTCCTTTTCTTTATCTTGGCTAAAAACGTTAAGACAAAGAATTAAAGCAAAAAGAAGTAGCGCAGTCTTTTTCATCACATCAATTCCTGTATGATTCTTTCTATGGAGTAGCCTTCCGCTTCGGCTTTATAATTTCGAACGATTCGATGCCTTAATATAGGTTCAGCAACAGCTTTTACATCTTCAATGTCTGGTGAATATTTACCATTAATTGCCGCGTGTGTTTTGGCTCCAATAATTAAATATTGAGACGCTCTCGGTCCAGCACCCCAAGACAAATATTTTTTGGTAATCTCTGGAGAAGTCTCCAAATTCCGGGTTTTATTAGATAATTTTACAGCATATTCAATAACATTATCCGCGACAGGCATTTTCCTGATCAAATCTTGATAAAACAAGATTTCTTTACCTGAAATGATTTCCTTTTTCTCGATAACCAAATTTGAAGTCGTCGCTTTCACAATGGTAATCTCATCTTCTATTGTCGGGTAATCAACCCATATGTTAAACATGAAACGATCGAGCTGAGCTTCAGGTAATGGATAGGTTCCTTCTTGCTCAATTGGGTTTTGAGTCGCCAAAACAAAGAAGGGCTTATCCAATTCGTATTTTACTCCAGCCATCGTAACATTCTTTTCTTGCATGGCTTCCAGCAAAGCGGCTTGTGTTTTTGGAGGTGTCCGGTTAATCTCATCTGCCAAAATAATATTGGAGAAAATAGGACCTTTTACAAATTTGAATTCCCTTTTTTCATCTAAAATTTCAGAACCAATGATATCGGAAGGCATTAAGTCTGGCGTAAACTGGATTCTTTTAAAAGATAATCCTAAAACATCTGATATCGTGCTTACAAGTAGCGTCTTTGCTAAGCCAGGAACTCCGACCAATAAACAATGACCTTTACTGAAAATTGAGATCAATACTTGATCCACTACTTCATCTTGTCCGATGATGACCTTATGTATTTCAGATTTTAATTCTTGGTATTTTTTTACCAGTGAATCTAAAGCTTCGGCATCGGAGTTGAAATTTGTCATATCTTAAAAAATGTTCTTAAAAATAGTGAAATTCATTTGCCCTGAAAAAAATGGGGAGAGAATTCAAAGAAATTTCTATTCTATGGTTTTGAACCAGTTATACTTAAATGGACATTTCTTATACTCTGGATCCACAAAGATGTAGATTTGTTGAATATTCTCTTCAATCCACTCGTCAATTCTTTTCTGTTTTTTCTCGTTCAAAGTAGCTTCTTGAACCAACTTATAGTCATCTCTTAGGTTCGCTCTATGCGGTTTTGTTCTCGCGTCCAATCTAAGGATTCGAATTCCAGGTTTTCTTTGAAACATGTCCATGTATTGAGCTGGTCTGGATATATCTCCTAACTGCAATTGATCAACAATAACCGACATCTCCGGATCAATTTGATTTAAGTCTTGTACATCCCATTTAACATCGCCTGTATAAGGGTTCATCAACATTCCCTTCGTTGCCTTATTGTCCTTATCATTAGAGTATTCCATGATTGCCTCTTCAAAAGTGATTTCACCTTTTTTTATTCGATTATAGGCCTCTGTCATTTTCTTTTCAAGCCTCATTAATTCATAAGGAGAAACCTTTGCGGTAAATAGAATGTGTTTACAATGATAATCATCTCCACGTCTTTCAATTAGTTCGATGATGTGAAATCCAAAAGGAGATTCGAAAACTTCAGAAACTTCTCCTTCATTCAATGTAAAAACCACTTCCTCAAATTCTGGTACCATGGATCCTCGGGTTGCCCAACCTAAATCGCCTCCGTTTCGTGCACTTCCTGGATCTTCCGACTTCAAGAGTGCTACGGTATTAAATCCCATGTCTCCATTGATGATCTTTTTCCTGTAATTGCTGAGATCTTGGCGGGTCTTTTCTTTGTCTTCGCGACTAACTTCTGGGAATATGATCAATTGGGATAATGTAACTTGCGAATTAATCAAAGGAAGTGAATCCAAAGGAACTCCTTTATAAAACTCTTCTATTTCTTTCGGAGTGACTTTAATATTCTCCGTAATCGTCGCTTGCATCTGTTGAGCTGTGATCATGTTCCGAATCTGAATTCGAAATTTATCTTTAACCTGAGCAACCGACATTCCGTAAAAGCTCTCCATTTCATCTTTACCTCCGGGAAACATTTGCATGATTCTTTGAACTCTGGAATTCAATTCTTGCTCTACCTGACCTTCTGGTGCAACAATTGAATCCAAATCTGCCCGAGCCAACATTAATTTCTCGATGAGTTCTTCTTCAAGAATATAACAATCAGACTCATCATTCACCTCGATATTTTCTTTTATCGCTTGGAGTTTTTTGGCTTGCACATCAGATAACATAATGATGTGTCCAGCAGCTCTTCCTATAATTTTGTCAATGACGAGTTTAGGTCCCTGACCGAAAAGTAAACTGGTGCTTAATGCAAAAAATAATATACTAATGGATCGTAACATTCCCTTTTTCGTACTCTTTTGTTATTATTTCTTTTCTAATATCCTGTCGTAATTTCTTCTGACGAATATTTAATATTTTCTTTCGAATATTATTTCTTTCAAAACTTAACGGAGAAACAGCATCTTTTAGTTTATAATCCAATATATTCAGAAAATAGATAAAGTTTCCGTCGTCAAAATACAACTTCTTTCGTTGAGTTATGAATCTTTCTTTAGCAATATCCTTTAATGGGACCTCCTTTAATATGTCATCAAAATAGATCCAGTTCTCCTCATCATAATAAAAATTACTGGAATAAATTTTAGCATATTGTATGATTTCCTCGATATCTTTAGGATTTTTTAACAGGTAAGAACGCTTGATTTTGTTTAAATCAGGTGCATCCACCCCCACTTTCAAATAAAGAACTTTAACCAGGAAATCTTTCAATAAAAATTCTTCCTTGTTCTGATTATAATAGGATTTTACTTCCTGCTCCGTAATATTTGTATCCAATCGATCCTTTAAAAGCAATTCTTCTAAATGATAATAGTACAATTCTTTCTTGAAATTATCGACTTGCTGAAGTATGGCGTTTTCATCTATTCTTGTTTCTGTCCTAGCCTGATAATAGAGGATTTGAGTTTCCACCCATTGTTCAACATACAAATCTAGCTTCACCTCGTCTTCAAGAATGTCTTGTGGTATGTCTTCTTTATACAATCTTTCATTATAAACTTGCGCAAGAAATTCTCTTTCCTTGACCTCTGTTCGGCAGGATTCAAAAACAAAAAAGCCACTCAGAAAAAGAGTGGCTAATCCGAATTTTATAAGTTTATTTTGAAAGCGAATAAAGAACATCTTTATCGATTATCACTTCATATTTTTTCTCTAATTCTTGAATCCATTTCTTTTCAAGTTCTTCTTGGTAGGCAGCGATTACCTGACCTCGACACTCGTTTAATTGCTTTGGCCCAGCCGGAACATTTTGAATTACTTTTACGATGACAAACTTCCCATCCTTTTCAAATGATTCGTTAATGCCTAAATTATAGGTCCTCCCTTTTAAAATATCTTTTGTTTCAACCACATATTTACCAGAAGTTACACGAACATTCAATTGCGATTTTGCGTTCACAGAATCTCGGATGATTTCAGCTTTCATGTCGCCTTTCAATAACTCCTTTACTTTATCCAGAGCTGCTTGATTGAAACATTCATAAATCTCCGCTTCAATTCGATCTGGCCATTGATATTCCGCTTGATTTGCCTCAAAATAGGCTTTCAATCCAGTTGTGTCTTCAATTGCCTTTTTCCAAACATTTCTGTTTTTTAACTCAAAAAGTAAAACCCCTTCTCGATATTCTTTCAATAAAGCATTGTATTTCGGATACTTTCTTGGCAATTGTGTTTTCTCATACTCTTCAAGATAATAATTGACTACATCTTTATAAGTCTTATTGATGTATACAGAAATATCTTGAGCTGCCTGCGTTTGCTGATTGGCCAAAATGTGAGCGAGGAACATCGATTGTGTATAAGGTTTTTCTTGACCTTTAAATTTAAACATCACTTGATCTTTCTCGATTTTAAAACCTTTGTAATCTCCTTTAAATACTTGTTTTGGAATACTATCGTAAAACAACTGTAAGGTCTTTTTGCTGTAGTCCTTAAACT
>JAUICI010000132.1 GCA_030427935.1 Bacteroidia bacterium
AAATTACCAACTGTATAAACAAATCCATTTTGATCTAATGCAACATCTTGAAATTTATCAACTCCTATACTCTTTCCATATCGTGTCCAAACAAAAGATGGGTCAGATTGACTGAAAGTGGAAATGACTACAAAAATATTGATTGTGAATAAAAACAAGTATTTGATCATGATGAGAATTTTATACTAAAGATATAGGTTTTTATAATTCATAAACCATCTCAATATAATTTTTGAGATCGTATAGTACGATCGCCTCATCAGGAACAACTTCAAAATCCAATTCAGGATATTCCATAGAATGCTCTTCGGTTGTAACCAAAAAGAACGCTCCATCACTTACAATCACTACCTTTCTGTCTTCCAACATTTGAAATGACACGCCGTTGATTAGTTCGGCAAAAACTAACTTACTCATACTTTAAAATTTTAATGAAACAATTGGGAACTTGTTCTGATATATGTGTTCCCCTCTTGTCTTTGGGGAGGGGGATAGAAAGATTAGCCTTGCAGGGAGGTAATTGAATTGCCTTATTCTATGAGGAAAATATTATATTGAAATTTGAAAAATGAATTGCTCTAATATTTTCTTGCCTAAAAAAACAAGTATGAAAAGATCTGTTTTACTTTTATTCTCAATTTGCTTATCAATTATTGGATTAAGTTCTGAGTTGTATTCTAAAGCATTTGGCGAAAAGAAAAACGCAGCTATTATCTACCTGCATGGCGGTCCTGGTTATAACTGTTCCACATTTGAATATTCTTCCGCTGAAAAACTGTCAAAACAAGGTTTTTATGTCATTGTTTATGATCGCAGGGGTGAAGGGAGATCTATAGATGAAGATGCAAAGTTCACATACAAAGAAGCTCTCAAGGATCTAGTTTCAATTTATAAGAAATATGATATTGAAACAGCCACTTTAATTGGTCATAGCTTTGGTGGAATAATTGCTTCTAAATTTGCTGATAAACAATCGAAAAAAGTCAAAAATGTGATTTTAGTTGGTACGCCATTAAATTTTCAAGAGTCCTTTAAAACTATAATTTCAAGTTGTAAAAAGATATATGAAACCAAAGAAGATGAAACAAATCTAAAGTATATTGAAATGCTTGAAAAAATGGATACAACGAAATTAGAATATGCTGTTTTTTGTTTTGCACATGCTATGCAGAATGGATTCTATTCTACTTCAAATCCTTTTGATGAATCTAAGGAAATTTATTCTAAACTTGGATCTAACCCGGAAGCAAAAAAATGGGCATCAACAATGACTCAAGAACCAACTCGTGGTTTTTGGCAAAATGAATCTTACACAACTGAGGATATTCGACCCATTTTAAAAAATCTAATGTCAAAAAACATTAATGTATATGGATTGTATGGTAAAGAGGACGGTTTATTTAGCAATTCCCAAATATCAAATTTACAGGATATTATTGGGCGTCAGAATGTAGTCTACCTTGAGGACTGTTCACATAGCGTGTATATTGATCAACAAAAGGTCTTTATTTCAACTATAAAAAATTGGTTGTCTATAAAATAAATTCCATGGGGACATTGATTGGGATGTACAGAAGAATAATCTTCTAAAAATTTTGAAAAGAGGTGGTGACTGAATAGTGCACTTGAATCCTGCTTGTCCTGACATTTATCGTCAGGGCCGAGGTCCTACAAAACAGAATGGGAATGAGAGCGAGAGCCGAGTTCCCATTTTTGTTTTCCCTCATTCTGTTTCTCATTCTCATTCTGAATTTCCTATGAGGTCTTCGCTCTTTTTTTGTGCTTTTGTTTTGGGTTGGAAATTGGGGTGTGGACGGAATTTGGGACGGTTTTGGGAGAAAACATAATTACCCTCGACTCTATTGTTTCAAACAGAAGAATTATTTCTTAGACTTATTTATGTCTTTTTTTTTCGTGACTTTTCTCTTTGTTCTTTCATTTCTATTAATTGACTCCACTTTTTCTCTAAGTTTAATTAAGTTTATTGATGGCAGAGAATAAGGGTTGTCAAATGATAAAGCTGTCAAATTGTATATTGCCCCTCGTACAAAAGACAACAGATTTGATACACTTCCATATTTCATTTTCTTGTAGAGCTCATTCTTATCGTCAATATCTTCAGTGATATAGTATTTACCTTGAGCAATTATTCTAACACCATTTTTGGCATTTTCCATGTTTTCTCCTTCTCTGTAAACAGCAACCATCATTGATACTTTGTGATCCTTTATATCATCTTCAGAATGCTGAATAAAGTAATCTACAACAACTTCTGTATCATCAAATGATAATTTATTTTCATAACCTCCGCTATTAGCTAGATTACATTTTACTATTCTTTGATATTGAACTTCAATATCAGTATTTACATAACTTTCCATAATCAGACACTCTTATATTCTAATTCATCGTTTGGATTAGGATCAATAACTTTTACATTTAAAGGAATCACTTTAGCAAGTTTCTTTCCTTTATCTCTTTGACTTTTCAATAATTCATCAGACCATTTGTTCTCGCTTATCGAATTTGATAAAACGGAGTATCCAAATACTTCCTCTAATTCATTAGTAGATACTTTGTCTACATCTTTATCATAATAATTGTCTAAGTATTTGGGTAAGTCCTTAATTGAAGGCGTTTCCAATACCACATCTAAGGCTTCTTGTAACTTTGCAATAGTAGACATACTTAGATTCTTATCTCCATGAAATACTTGTGAAAGATATGGTTGAGATACTTTCATTCTTTTTGCTAGAATCTCTTGTTTTATACCCTCTTCTCGAATTTTAGATAGAAAAGGAGCTAATATTTTTGCTTGAATCATTTGAGCTTCGTGCTCCAAGTCAAACTTATCATTTTCAAAATAATTAGATATTTCTTTATACGATTTCATACTCTCTTTTACTTACAGATTCATAAATAGCTAACGCCCTTTTGTCATTGTTATTTGTCTTTTTCACGAAAGACTCAGATATAATTGCAACTTTTTTCCCATTATATTCTTGCACTTTGCATGCTAGTCTAATATTAATATGGTTCTTAAGTGGTTTTAACGCAATGCACTCATGTGGTTCTTTGCTCCAACCAGCATTTGGAACTTCTTCCACATAGCATCGTAATATCTTCTTCATTGCTTTTGCATACTGTATATCATCCATTAACTTTCCGAACTGTTCTTCTGCGAGCCTTGTACAGCAAGCTACGCAACGAACACGTCCTTTTTTAATTATAAAAGCCTTTAATGACATAAACACAAATATAACCTATAAGTTATATAATATGCAAAATTTAAGAATTATTTAATTTTATTGTCTCCACGCCTACTTACAACAAATTCCCCAACCGATACTGTTGGATCGCTTCATTAGGAACAACTTCAAACACTAATTCTGGATATTCCTTAGAATGTTCTTCAGTTGTCACTAGAAACATAGCCCCATCACTTACTATCACTACTTTTTTATCCTCCATCATTTCAAACGACACACCCTCTACCAATTCGGCAAATACTAACTTACTCATACTTTAAAATTTTAATGAAACAATTGGGAACTTGTTCTGATATATGTGTTCCCCTCTTGTCTTTGGGGAGGGGGATAGAAAGATTAAACTTGCAGGGGGTGAATTAGATGTGGTTTTGAAAATGGACACAAAAAAATCCTACCACCGAATCGTAGTTCCAAATGGGATGATTATATGAAGATTACTTGGAACGGAGAGAAGGTGGGAGGATTAAAGCCAAAGAATGAAGAAATGCCATTACGTGTTTCCGACATTCCGACATTTCGACATTCCGACTTTTAGTTAGATTCAGATGTCAACCTTTCTGTATCGACCCCTAGCGATTTTCTCAAAAAAACGAGTTCTTAGAAACCTCTCTATTGAACGAGTTGATATATTCAGTCTTTCAGCCAATGCATGTGCTTCCTTAATTGTAAACTCATCACCTATTGATTGCAAAAATTGTAGTTTCCATTCATTTACGTCATCAGGAGTTGCCTGTGGAAGTGATTTAAACGTTTCCAATGAATCGCCAATCAACAACTCAGCGATTTCCATTGATGTTTTGAAATCAATATCATCACATACAATTTGATCTACTTTTGTAACATCTTGAATTCGAATAACACTAAGAATCATCATAATTCGAAATGTGATTATTGCAGTTCTATTCACCGTAGCATCAAGATCAGAGCTAGCAAATTCAAGAATTATATCCTTGTTCTTCTGGAAAAATGCAACAAATTGAGATTGCTGTTCAGAAGTTAACCGAAACTCAATATTTTCAGACTCCATAAGCGATTCATTGAGTGTCACCAGTTGTTTTCCTGCTTCCTCAAAGGAGTTCAACTTATCTTCACCTTGTTTTGAAAAGACATCACGGAACTCAGTTTCCTGTTGTGTAAAACAATACATAAACCGACTAAATAAGCCGTTTTCAGCATCTTTAATCAATGCTTGCATTTGTTTTGGTGTACTAGTAAGAACCACACTCATTTTTGGTTCAGAGATGTAGCTGTACTCACTATCCGTTTTTCGGTAGTGTGAAATGGTCTCGTGGTGAAAGCATTTCCTAAGCATATCTGAATACCGCCCATGTTCTGAATTAAACATGTTGACCATCGTATCTCCTTCGGTTTCGAACATTAAACCACCTTCAGGAAGCTTGTTAAGGTAGTCTGTCAACCCAGCAGATGTAATGTTCGCTGGTATTGCAACCCCTAAAGGACGTGATTCAACCTCATTCGAATCGTATTCGATATTCTGAACTAGATTTTTAGCCCATGTTACGTTTCCCTTTCCCGAACCTGCTTTTCCAAGTACATACAGGAACAAGTTTGGGTACACCTTTTTGCCGTCGTATTGTCCAAAAACCCTTGGCAATACGGATCCAACAACAGTTAAAATGCTCAAAAGCATCATGTACCGATCTTTCTCCTCAAAGCTGTCTAAAAGTCCTTTGAAGAACTTAGGCAGGTCTCCCCACCTAAGTGTTTTTGTAGTAAAATTTTCCATCATCTTAAAGGTTTAGAAGTTTTCGAGAACGCTTCTGACTCTTTGAAAGGATTCCCAGATCCATTTCTTCATCGAGTTTTTCGTAAACTTCTTGCTCAGAGAGGTCAAAGCTCCACTTGATATACCACACGGCATTCAAGTTTTCAATTCTGCTCCACTTCCCATCATACTTCATGTCGATGTGAATACTGTGATTCCCATAACTTTCGTTATCGATCACTTTGAATCTGTACAATCCAGATTCTGCTTCTGTCCACTCATCCATATTGAATGGAGTTTTAATGTACTTTTGGAAGATGTCAATCCCACCATTCGTAGCATTTAAAAATTCTTTACCTATCTTTTTCATAGATCTTAGAATTATGTCCTTTCGGACGTTTAACTTACGACCAATTTGTCGCTAACACAGGACTATCCTGCTCTTCCCATGAAGTTACGAAGAGTTAAAAGTTCCACCAAGTACTGTTTGTGGAGATTGCGTATATTTATCCGCACTATGGCAAAAAACTTAAAATATTCCCTTGAAATCGAAATGAAACGACGTTGGGTTAAGAGACAGTTAGAAATTACAGACCTAGCTGAAGACTTTATGGTTACCATTCAAACCATTTTGGAAGAAAGAAATCTTTCAAACCGAAAATTAGCATATATGGCAAATATTGATGATAGGACTCTTGGAAAGATTTTCAATGATGGACAAATTCCAAATTTACTTACTGTACAAAAGATTTGTTTGGCTTTAGATCTAAAAATGACTGAGATTCTAAGAAAAGTTGGATGGGAACAGCCAGAAGACTAAATTTTAAAGGCTTGTGGTATTAAATATACATTAGTATATATTTATTCTTTTAAGGATATTCAGTTTGATTGGGGATTAAAATGTATCCAAAACCTAGACCCAGTGGGTGCCAAAGAGCGCATGTCTGTGACTCAAACTAGTTTTTGGTAGAAAGATCATCAAAGAGTTTTTCGGATGCAGAGAGTCCTTCTTTTGAGATCATACTTGGTTCTACATCCAACATTGTTTTGTGGTAGAGATCAAACCAATCATCCGAACTGTTACCCATGAGACCCGATACGATCCCGACAATATTCAAGTGATGGTCTTCACTTACTATGAGTCCGATTCGATTGAACCCATTGATTAATTGATTGTGTTTGATGTCTTGTTCAATAAGACGTATGATTAGTTCCCGATCCATGCCACAATGTTAGGCAGTTGATTTGGGATTTTCAAACTACAATAGACTTAGTAACCAAGTTCATTTTCCAGTCTTTCCCGTTCTTGGGTTTGTTGACGTATTTGTTTTTCTTCCCTAAGATCATGTAAGCAATGTTCAGGGGTACACGATTTGTGTTCATTTGCACCAGTCATATATCCATATCCTTGTTCAACCATGATTTCAGGATGTGCAGGACAAAGAGGTTCTTTTGGGGAAGAATATTGTATTCTGGGCTGACTCTTTTCTTTAGGGGTGGTGTTTGATGAATTAGAGCTAGACTTTTCATTGCATGATTGCATACCAACCAATACAAGGCCTGACAAGATAAAGATTTTCATGACCGATTATTTTCTAAACTCTATCTCTCCACCAAATACATCACACCATTGTCTAAAATCCTTCATGCTATTATCTGGCCTTCCTGGTGCCCAATCGGTATATTTTATTTCGTTTGGCATTGGTCCATCAATCACACAAACGGAATCTTCTTTATTACAACTCATTGTCATTGAAATTGTTGTAAGAACTAATACTAACAATACTTTTTTCATGATATATTAATTTTAAAAGGTTAAACAAATTTACAAAATATAACCGAACGGTCATTTTAGATTTTTCCTTCATCTACAAAACTGTAATATGATTTGGTGGTAACAATGATGTGGTCTAGGATTGTAAGGTCTAGTAATTTCCCCATCTCCACTAGCTTAGATGTCAGTTTTAAATCCGTATGACTTGGTTCTGTGTTCCCACTTGGATGGTTATGTGAAAGTAGGATTGCTGATGCTCCCGACATGAGTGCCAAAGTAAACAGTATTCTACCATCCAGTATTGTACTAGTAAGCCCTCCTAAGCTTATTTGCGACCAACCGATGGTGTAGTTATTCCGATTCAAGAAAACAGCGTAGAAGCTCTCTCTGTACTCCACAGTATCGGGATCAAATAAGTCTTTGACACAACTGTATGCCGATTTCGAATCATTGATCTTTAATTTTTGGACATGACTCGTCCTGTACCTGATTTTCATTTCAGGCATCATCTTTTTGTTTTTCATGATGTTATTGGTATTAGTGATTGGGAACAGACTTTCTATTCCACTTGAAACAGGGAGGGTAGGGTATATAAGATTATCTATTTGATTACTTTACGGTCATTGTGTAGGTTGTGGGGAATTATGACTTTTCAGTCATGATTAGTGATGCAGATATCAAAAAGAAGTTTGGGAAACGGGTAAAGGCTCTCAGATTGGAAAAAGGACACACCCAACTATCTGCATTCCATGAAACGGGTATTCACTTTGGTAGGATTGAACAAGGTAAACGGGATGTATCGATTACTACTATCTACAAAATATCACAGTATTTCAACATCCCAGTATCTGAATTATTTGAGGATTTTTAAGACCGATTGGTAGAAAACATATCCTTGTACTATCGTATCTCTGTTTGAAATTTGATTGGAAAAGAAAGTATTCGATAATTTCTAAGTAATTCTATATGAACTTACATTATTTCTTATTGATAATTTAAACTGCAGTTTATACAACTCTCCTTCTTTATGTCTTATTCTCAATTCTCCTTTAAACTCAATGGTTCTAGCCGCCATTGGAAGTACCCATTGTTCACTGTCTCTATATTCTTTGAATACCTTGAATCTAAATTCATCCTCGAAATTGATAGATTCTTTAACTTTATATACCAAACCATTGTTACTATTAACCTGTCCCCAACTAATTTCCTCAACAATGACATTTTTTCTATCGAAACTTTTAAATACTATTTCCAATTTTTGTAATTCATCTGAGATAGCATTTGGATGTATGTCTTTTCTCCCTCTTAAGCTTGTTCCAATGTACAAAACCTTTGGATTGGCTTTAAATCCATGCTTTAATACATACTCACTCTCAAAATATTCTTTTTGCATTCGAATTTTATCTTGCTCGCCTAATTCGTGATTCAACTCAGAAAATTCAAGAAAACAACCGAACAAGTATCTTTCATCGCTCGAAAGAGAATTATACAAAATGTCATAGTAAAACTCCTTGTTTTCAATACTACTTTGGTAGATAAAGTTCAGAATCAATACAATATCTTCTCCTAGTACTTTGAAACATTTCATCTTACTCAAAATGGATTCTTCATCGACCATGTTATATGGGTATCCCGTAAACTCCTTTTCATCAATTCTTTTGTTTGTAAGTTCTATATCTCTTTCAAGATCATCTCTTTCCTCCCTTATTCTTGCGATGCCATATGTAACTTCACCTTTTCGGTTCTGTCTATCTAATGATTTCACTAATTGATTATGATTTCGTATTAAATTGAAAAATGTATTTTCAAACTGTTGTAATTGCATTGTATCGCTCTGGTTTTCAAACACAAGTCTTGTTTGCTCCAATTCCTCTCTTTGAAACCCTAACTCTCGTGATTGGAGAATAATTGTAATTATAATTCCTCCAAATGCAAGTCCTGAAAAAATTGCATTTGCCAGGCCGAACATATCACCAAATGTTCCTCTTCGATCATATCCCATCCAATAAAGACTGCAATAGACAGTAATCAAAACTATTGTAACAATTGAAAGCACTAGAAAAATTGCACCCCAAGGATACTTTTCTTTCCAAGAATTAGGCTTGTTTTTTGACATTTAAGTTGATTTTGTAGAATAACGACTCAAAACTAACCATAAACCCTTGAATATAAAGAAGAAGAGTTAATCTGTTTTCCACAAAGATAAATCAGTTGTCAACATTAAAAACAATAGAAAAAATTATATTTTTTATTAACCCCTCACTCCCTTGTATGAACCCATGATCCTGCATCAACTTTGAGTGGTCTTCTTTTAGATCCACTACTTCACCGATTATTAACAATTAATTAATTTGAAATCACTTGAATATCAATTATATTTGACTCAATCAATTAACCAAAAACACAACTAAAATGATTACTAAAAGACTTGGTGCTTTAGCACTATTCATTGCGGTATTTACATCTGCAAAAGCTCAATTAGACAATTTCACAGCAACTTTAAATTCTTTTTTCTCCGAACCTGAGGAAAATGGTTTTATGTATTTTCAAACCCCAAATACATATCCCGTGGGTGCTTGTTTTCAATATTATAAAGGTGCTCATTCTGATTTAGATAATGATATGATTCTTATCAATACATACCATGATGATGTAATGAATATGGATCATTATAAATTTCAGCAAGTATTTAAAGGTGTTCCTGTTGAAGGGGCGGGATGTATTGAACATTATGATGCCTCGGGATCACTAGTATTCACAAATGCAAAACATGCAGTCAATCTGAATATTGATATTTCTCCAAAGATAGAACCAAATATGGCTATGGATGTATTTTTAATGAATGCAGATACATTAAACTGGGCTTGGTTGGATTCAACTGCTGAAGCAAATATTAAGGATGAAGCCAACGATCCAAATGCTTCATATTTGCCAGAAGCCAATCTAATTCTTGCTCTTGATGAGTTGTCAAATTTAGGTTTCAATATTGATGGATCTAGATATCGCTTAGCATATGAAATAACCGCCTATTCACTCGTACCTGATCAATTAAAATCTTACTTTATGGATGCAAATACTGGTGAAATTTTTAGAGTTTTAGATAAGATGCACACTGATGGTCCAGCTTTTGTAGAAAATTATGGAATACGAATCATCGACTCAAGATGGAGAGGGGGAGTCTACCAAGATTACATTCTCGAATCAAATGACAATGGACGCCATATTCACACAAAAAAGAAGGAGTCACCGTATGTAAGTTTTAATTGGGGAGTTACGAATGAAGTTGTAGACGACAATGATCAATGGCCTACTACTAAATATGTTGAAACTTCAACTCATTATTTCACACAGGTCACATGGGATTACTTCAAAAATACATGGAATTGGGAAGGATTAGATAATCTGGGATCTGAGGTTAGAGTGAGAACCCATCTTTACGAAAACAATGCCTATTACAAAAGACCATTCGGAAATTCAACATACTCATATTTGCATTTTGGAAGCAGCCCTGTATACGGAGATCATTATGGCACAGATCCTAGTGTAGTTGCTCATGAATATATCCATGGCATTACCACTTTCACCGCTGATCTTGACTACCAAAATGAGTCAGGAGCATTAAATGAATCATTTAGTGATATTCTTGGAATAGTCGTTCAAGCAAAGATGTTAGACAATAATTTCACTGATTGGACAATAGGGAATTTTGTTCAAAATGGATGGACCAGATCTTTAGAAA
>JAUICI010000133.1 GCA_030427935.1 Bacteroidia bacterium
GTGAAAATCTTCCATACTTTCTTCCCTTTTTTTTCTATCAATGTGTATGAGCTCAATTTTTGCTTCTTTACAAAGTTGAGCTTTTAATTTGTCATAATCTTCGGTTGTTTCAGTTCTGAAAGAATGATTGGAATCAGAGTGTTGTCGACCTTGATATTCGAAAGCCAATTTGTATGTTAGATTGTATCCATCTAGCGTAAGTGATTTACCTGTTTCTGGATTAATAAGCCCATCCACTTTTAATGTGTTTGGAAAGTTTAAACCAGTTACGAAGCCAATAAACTGTCGGCAATATTCTTCATGAAAATTGAAGTAATTATTGCAATTAGGACAGCCTTTATTGATTTCTGTAATCGCTAACCTTTGTTTTTTATTACAAAAATTGCAAGTAACACTATATGCTGGCCTTCTTTGTTTCCAATGAATTTTATGCCCATCCTTCTTGTGATAAGTGAATCCCAATTCGTGGAATTTTCTATGGCTATCTTCAATATCGCACTTATTACAGTTTAATTCTTTTTCGTGTTTTAAATACTTGTCAAGTTCATTTTTTGATTTATGATTCACTTTATGACCATTAGGGCAGACCATTTTAATCTTTAGATACTTATCAGCTTTGAGGTATTCATTTTCTGATGTTAAAAGTTTCCAGTTTGGAAATGACTTTTTGAATCTTTTTTCAAATTCAATAAACTTCTTCTTTTTTCTTTTGGAAGCTCCAATTTCTTTTGCACAGTTTGCACAAACGTTTTCTTTTTCAATGAATCTTATGATGGTTGATTTAAATGAATAGTTATGTGTAGGACAGAAAACTTCAAACTCTGTACTTCTGGAGGTAATCTTTGTTTTCCTAACCATATAAGATTTATTTTTACTCTTATGAAATACAACAAAATGAAGTGGGGTTTCTTCAACGATTTGATATTTTTTTTCTAAAGCAGTTTTCAAATTCATATTTTCTATTTGTTATCAAAGAAACATTTAACCTATGCATATGAAGAGCACAATAAATTAAACTATCCTAGAATTCGTAAATCGATTTCCATTACAAGCAAAACAAATACCTGAATGAAAATACCAAAATTGTGGCAAATGTCCTGTCCCCTTGCATCGGTTACAATTTCTTAAGCTTGTTCTTTGTCCATATTCGTCCAAAACAAATGTTTCAGTTTCAGCATGCGTTTCTTGGTGACAGGAACCGCATAAAGTTTGAAGTGAATCATCCGGATATTCCCAAGGCATTTTTCCTAGCTGATAATAAGTATGATGAACCTGCAAATTCTTCGTAAAATTCCATGTAAAAAGTTCCGGTTTCTTTTGAAGAAACTTTAACCAATTGGGGACTTTATTATTTGATAGGCCAGACAATGAAGCTGTGATTAGTTTAGTGGCTTTTTCAATTCCAAATTGGCCAACAATATCAAAAGAGCAAATAGCCATCAAGCTCTTTTTTTCTATGTTCCATAAATATAAATTGAAGTCTTCAACAACAGTGCTGTTAGGGATTCGATTCACAAAATCGCTACCTCCTCCGATATACTTAACCATTTTTTGCCCATTGTAATTAAAATGTTTCCCAACTATAGAAACCTGCAAATCAGAAATAGAAAGATATTTTTTGTTTTCACATCTCTGACACTTCCTACCATCCCTTTGGAGTATGGTTTCTCTTTTTTCTTTCCATTCTCTGGAAGCTAATAATTGCTGATATTTAGTTTGTTGGCACATGTTTTTGAGGCGTACAAAACAAACTTATACATGTCTTGTGCATTATAAGTGCATAGGTTGGTTTTTAAATATTTCCATATATTAGAAATGAAAAATAATCAACTACTATTTATTACTATAATATGGCTGAATTTCTAACTACGAATGGCACATCTTATCAGATAGAAAATATTATCATGAATGCCAAAACCAGATTAGTTTTGGTTTCTCCGTATTTGCAAATCTCTAAAACCTTTTATGAGCGACTAAAGGATGCAAATAATAGAGGGGTGCGCGTTCAAATAGTTTATGGGAAAGATGAATTAAAACCAAATGAGAAAAATTCACTTGCAGAGTTAAAGAATCTGGAACTTCATTTTTTTGAGAATTTACATGCAAAGTGCTATCTCAATGAAAGAGAAATGGTAATTACTTCCATGAATATGTATGAATTTTCGGAGAAGAATAATCGAGAAATGGGGGTTTACTTGACGAAAGAGAATGACTCAGAAATGTTTCAGAAAGCAATAGCGGAAACAGCTTCTATCATCGAGTCTTCTGAAGACATACCCTTGGTGAAAGCAAAAAGAGAATTAGGAAAGAAAAGTAAGAACACAAGCTCAAAATCAAAGAAACCCACAAGGGGTTATTGCATCAGATGTGAAGACAGAATTCCTTACAATATCCAAAAGCCTTTTTGTAAGGATTGTTATTACGAATGGGAGGAATGGGAAAACGAAGATTATGAAGAAGAGGTTTGTCATGCATGCGGCGAGTATGAAGATACATCTATGGCGAAACCAGTTTGCTACGACTGTTATAAGAAATTTGAAAAGTAAAAATGTCATTTGAACCAAATAATATAACCAAAGACCACGTCCTTTCAGCAATTGAAAGAATAGAAAGAGAGCAAATTGATCTTAAAGGAGCAACTAAATACGAGGTTGTTATAAATGGGAAAAACTACCCTCCAAAAGAAATTATGCGCTATGCCCATGAAGAAATGAATGGAGAGTACTTGTGGGAGTATTCAGGAGGAGAATCAACAAACAAATTCTTAAAAGAAATGGGTTACAAAATCGTACCTAAAGGTGGAGGGGATCCTATTTTGGTATTGATTGAAAACTACAAAAAACTTATACGGAAAAAAGGTTTAAAGGATGAAGTATATAAGTGGGAATTTGTGTCTCGCAACAAAGGAGTTTTAGAAAACACAAACGATGTTGCTCAAACAATAGAAGATATTAAATGGACAAATGCGATTTATCACATGTCCGTTGCCACCCTAAAACTTGTTGGTAGAACCTTTCCTGATGAATTGGCCAGAATTTTTGCAATGTTAAAAAATGAGTCAATTGCTTTGGAAGATCGAATCCAAAATTTTGAAAATGATTTCGAAATTTTATATCGAAAAGCGAAAGGAGGAAATAGTATACAACAAGATGAAAGGTCAATTTCCAATTATCTGACATTGATCGACCCCGAGAAATACATTTTCTACAAAAACTCTTACTATCAAAAATACTGCAAATACATCGGAGTTAAACCTAAAAACACTGGAAAAAAGCTATCACACTATTATGAACTTTTGGATGAGTTGATCCAAGACTACATTAGTCAAGACAATGAACTGATTGATATAGTTAAAAATGAAATTCCTGAATATTATGATGGTAGTAATCATTTGTTATTGGCTCAAGATATTTTGTATGAGGTTTTAGATCGAGAGAGGATAGGAGAGAATTATTGGATCTTTCAGGGGAATCCAGATACTTATGACTTTAAAGCCGCACTTGAGCAAGGAGGAATTTCAGACTGGAATGTGACCGCCCATAAAGCAAAAATACATGAAGGGGATAAAGGCATAATTTGGTTGACCGGAAAAAATGCAGGAGTCTATGGATTGTTAGAAGTTGTCTCTGAACCAAGAGAAAGAGGAAAAGATGATGATCCCAACTGGAAAAAAGAGCATAAGGCAGATTACGTTGTCGATATTGAATTTGAATATAACTTGTTTGACCATCCAATTTTGAAGGAAGAAATTGATCGAAATGAGGTTTTGAAGGACTTAAATGTCGGGAATCAGGGAACAAATTTTACGGCGACAAAAAAAGAGTATGAAGAGATTCAAAAACTAATTGAGAAGCGAATGAAGAGTAAAAAATATTGGCTTTACCAGCCCGGTGAAGGTGCAAAATACTGGGAGCAGTTTTATAATGAAGGGATTATTGGTCTTGGCTGGTGGCAATTAGGAGATTTGAGACCATATAAATCTAAAGAAGTTATAAGAGAAAAGTTAATTCAAATTGATGGCTCCGAAGGCAGCAGAAAAAATGATACTACTGCGAATTGGGAGTTTGTCCATGAAATGAAAGAAGGGGATATCATTATTGTCAAAAAAGGGATCTCTGAATTACTTGGTTATGGAGAAGTCATTTCTGATTATTATTTCGAAGAAAATGCAGATTTTCAGCCAAGTAGAAGAAAAGTACAATGGATTAAAAAAGGCTCTTGGTCTTCAGGCAAAAAAATGGTGGTCAAAACATTAACCGATATTTCAGAATACGAATCTGATTCTTCTGGATATCAATGGTACTATCAGTATTTACTTGGGCAAATGGGTGAAAATCCAATGGATAAAAATTCAAACAATATGAAACAACCACTAAATCAAATTTTGTATGGACCTCCTGGTACCGGAAAAACATACAAATTAAAGAATGAATACTTCGAGAAGTATACAAGTCGTGAAACATCGATTACTAGAGAAAAACACCTCGAAAACATAGTTAAGGAATGTTCCTGGTGGCAAGTGATAGCGATTGCCTTATTAGACTTAAAAAAGGCAAAAGTATCGGATATCAGTGAACATGAAATCATCAAAAAGAAAGAAGAACTTTCGAATTCAAATACTGTTCGTCCCACACTATGGGGTCAGTTGCAAACACATACGATTGAGGAATGCGAAAATGTTAATATCAGCAAGAAAAGACCTCCGTTTATTTTTAATAAAACAGAAGATTCTTTTTGGGAAATATTGGAAGAAGAAGTTCAAGATCAAGTTCCTGAAATTCTTGAACTAAGAGATCAAGTTATCAATTTCAAACCCAATCCGGATAAATTAATTAAAAGGTATAGATTCACAACTTTTCATCAGTCATTTAGCTATGAAGATTTCATAGAAGGAATAAAACCAAAAATGAGTCAAGATGATGAAGAGTCAGATTTGGGATATGTGATTGAAGATGGAGTTTTCAAAGACCTTTGTAAAGAAGCGGAACTAGACCCTGAAAATAAGTATGCCATTTTTATTGATGAAATCAATCGAGGGAATGTTTCTCAGATTTTTGGAGAGTTGATCACGCTCATAGAATCCGACAAAAGAAAAGGAGAGGATAATGAAATGAGTGCTGTTTTGCCTTATTCTAAAAAGAGGTTTATGGTTCCTTCAAATGTGGATATCATCGGAACTATGAATACTGCCGATCGCTCGGTTGAAGCTTTAGATTCTGCATTAAGAAGAAGGTTCACTTTTAAAGAAATGCTTCCAAATCCAAGTTTGTTGGATGGAAAAGATATTGAAGGTATTTCGCTTAAAGAAGTTTTGGAAACCATCAATGAGCGTATTGAAATGTTGGTAGATCGAGATCATACCATTGGTCACTCATACTTGATCAACTTAAAAGGAAGTAAAGAAGCTTTAGCTATTGCCTTTAATGATAAAATTGTTCCCTTACTTCAAGAGTATTTTTATGGAGATTATGGGAAAATTGGATTGGTTCTTGGGAAAGGATTTGTAGAAGTCAAAAAAGCAAAGAATGATGTGTTTGCCGAGTTCTCTTATGAAAATGCCAATGATTTTATTTCAGACTCTTATGAGTTAAAGAAGGTCAATGCAGCGAATATCATTGAAGCCCTTGAGCTTTTATTAGGTAAAGAAAAAGAAGAATAAACTGATAAAGCATCATCTCATACAGAAATTTGAGCACCAAAGATTATACGTTGGTGAGGAAGGGTTTAAACAAGAGCAATTAGATGCTTTACTCAAACTCAATGAGTATCATGATGGTCAGTATTTTGAGCCTATTGCAAAGGGCATAAAATTCAATCAATATGTTGGGGTCATCCAAGTAGATGGCCTCAGCATCGAGATTCATCCTAAAGCAGATAAATCAGAAGAAGATTCTCAATGGAAAGGCGTCTTATTAAAAATGCTCAAAGAATGCGGTCATTTAAAAGCAAGCTCTTCAGGAGCGGCACATGTAAAAAGACAAAACCTCAATTTGCTCGAAGTCTATTTTGAGTTGTTTTTGGGTGAGGTGAATATGCTACTCAGAAGAGGCCTGATTAAACAATACCGAAAAGAAACGAGCAATGTGAAAGCACTCAAAGGTAAATTAGAATTTGCCGGAAATATTCGAAAGAATCTAGTTCATAAAGAACGGTTTTATACAACACATCAAGTCTATGACCGCAACCATTTATTGCACCAAATTTTAGCAGAAGCTATAGAGATTATTGAGCAATTTACAAGAGGAACAAGATTGTATGATGCTTGCAAACGAACACAATTAGACTTTCCAAAAGTAGATTCCGTTCGCATTACCAATAAGCATCTAGATACCTATCAATTGAATCGAAAATCGGCGCCTTATGCTTATGCCTTTGAACTAGCACGATTGATTATTTTAAATTATTCCCCAGACATCAGTGCCGGTAAAGAGCGCATGCTTTCTTTACTCTTTGACATGAATCAGCTTTGGGAGGAATACGTCTTGATTCAACTTAGAAGGTACATTTCAAAACATCAGTCAGATTACCAAGTTCAAGGCCAAGATCGCAAACCATTTTGGTCATCCAATTATTTACAACCAGACATTGTCATCAGACAAAAATCAACATCTAAACAATTCGTTATCGATACCAAATGGAAACTTCCAGGATCAGGTTCAGCCTCAGTTCAAGACCTAAGGCAAATGTATGCATACTCCCGGTTTTGGGATGCCGATCGCGCGATGTTATTGTATCCTGGAGAAGATCAAAATAGAAACTTCAAACCCTTTCTAAATGAAGATGAAGACCATTCATGTAAAATGGAATTTGTTTCTGTTTTAGGAGATGAAAAAGGAAGCCTGAATAAAGAAATCGGTAAACAAGTTTTTCATCGGATTATCGATTAATCAGTTACTATTAGTTCCCTTCACGATTCATAAGAACATAAAAAAACGCCATTACAGAATCCATATTTTCTTTAACAATGGATGATTATCAAGAGTTTCTGGTGAAAAGAATGGAGGTGATGTCAAAAAAGATAAAATATTATTATTTTAGTCTTTAGTGCAAGACTCACCGTTCGTCATAGGAAAAAGATACAAACGATCAGAAATTCATGATCTATACAAAGGGAATAGGCAAAGCGGGATTTGCCCATCGAGAGTTGTGCCCTTCATTTTTATTTTCACAGGATCAGGTGGAGCCCAACATGGCTACAAAGATCAATGGGAGAATGATAATGTCTTTTCCTATACTGGAGAAGGGCAAAGTGGTGATATGGAATTCACAAGAGGAAATCTAGCACTTCGAGATCATTTGATAAATGGAAAACGTGTCTTTTTGTTCAAGTATGTGAAGACAGGATACGTCGAGTTTGTTACCGAATTGGAATTTTTTGAAGTAGGTTTCTTCGATACACACGATACAGAAGGAAATAATCGGATCGGGATCAAATTCTTTTTCAAAAGAGCCGGTACACAACTTAAAATTTATCCTGGTCAACTAGATGAAACCTCTGTTGCAGCAGAACCTCAAAAATCTTTTGAAATTATTTATCCAAATACTACTGAGCGAAAAGGATTAGTTACCTCAAGAGTAGGACAAGGAGCCTATCGCAAAAGTATTATTCATAGATGGGAATATGAGTGCGCGGTAACTGGATTTGACGATACCAGAGCTTTAATTGCTTCTCATATCGTGCCGTGGAAAGACTCAACGGATGAACAAAGATTGGATGTAGATAATGGAATTTTACTTTCACCAACATATGATGCCTTATTCGATAAACATTTAATCTCATTTTCAGAAAAAGGAAATATCATACTCAGCAAGAAAGTGACCCGATTAAATTATGATAAACTTGGAGTTTCAGGAGATGAACGAATAATCAATTTTTCAGATGGGAATCAAAACTATTTAGAAGAACATCGAAGAAAGTTTGCGGGTTAATGATAAAAGTAATTTGTGGGATCATATATAATTCCGAAGGGCAGATATTTGTTGCCCGACGAAAACCCGGAAAATCAATGGCCAGTAAATGGGAGTTTCCAGGGGGTAAATTGGAAGAAAAAGAATCGGAACAAGAATGTTTGCAACGTGAACTCCTTGAAGAACTTGATATGAGCGTGGAAGTCAAGGAAAAGATAGGTGAGAACGAACATCACTACCCGAATATTTCCATCAATTTAATTGCTTATCGATGTGAATTTATTTCTGGAAGCTATGAATTGACGGACCATGATAAATACGATTGGGTGGAGAAGGAGGCATTGAAACAATTTGATTTGGCTCTTGCAGATATTCCGTTTATTGACTTGATTACTAAATCAAATTAACATTTGATAATTCAAATTGATGAACTATCAATTAAACTCTTCCCTCCCAAGCCTCACTTCCATTCACTTCTATAAAGTAATTTGCTTTTTCCTTTAAGGCATTAACTCTTTTTTCATCAGAGATCATTTCGGGACTTTTTCCAAAAAGTGAAAGATTGAATTCATTTTCAAAACTGGATTTAAAATGTAATTGCAATTCATTCCAATATTCAAGTATTCTATGTTTTCTTTTTTCAATTAAATCTGGAGAAGGGATTTTATCAGATTTCATTCCATTGATTTTACTGTGTGCTGGTAGAAGATTCCATATGTCATTGTTAAAATAAACTGAATAAGGAATTAAATGGTCAATGTGCATGTTGGATTGACTTAATTTTTTATCAGACCAGACACAAAATAGATTCGTCCTTCGATCAAAATATTTTTTTACATGAGCAACATCTCTTTCTGAAAAGGGTTTTTCCCAAAGTTTTTTTAATACGAACTCTTTGTTCGGTGCATACTCCCTATTCGCCCTAATTACAAATTCAGCCCACCTTTGATCAATCGAATTTGTTCCGTCCATATAACTACCCATATACTTCAGTATAGAATAGATTTCTTGAGGAATTGAAAACGAACCAAATTCTGAGTATAATGTAGAGGGAACAATCTGAATACCACTCCTAATCTTTCTTTTTGATTCTTTTTTGAAAATTGAGTATTCATTACTGGAATATGATTTTCCCAAATAGCGCATTGGCATTTTTGTAATGGTTTCTTCCATTTTTTTAGTCAATGCAATCAGAAGAGTATTCACATTATCATTGCATTTACCGCTCTTATATTCTTGATAAAACTTTCTGAGTCCTCCTTTTGATTTGTACTCATGAATTAAATCGAATAACTCGTCACGAAAAGCAAGCTTTTTACCTTTCTCCATTAATGGACTTTCTCCGTGCTTTTGAGGTAGGAATTGATTTGATGCATAAAGGGGATAATAGTAAAATAACCACTTTTCAACGATTAAACCAGTTGGGAGATGGGCTCTTTGATTTTTAATAAATGTGAATTGATCTTGTAATTTGATTGATTCGATCGTTGCTTTGAGCAATGCGAACTTATAAGTTGTGTCCTTTGAATCGCGTTCAAGAATTTGATTTACTATCTTGAGATATTTCGTGTCAATTAACATTTTGAGTAGTAGTGAGGATGTTGTCTAAAAATAGAAAATTTATTCAAAATAGGTTACTATCTCAATGTCCATTCATTCATAAGAAAACTCCTCTTATGAAAAACATTCTATTTCTCACAAGCCTCATTCTATCCATTTTCACTCACAGCCAAATGGTTTTAAAAGAAACCTTGATTGCGGAAAGCGAAGACGTGAGTTTGTATTTGATCAATAAAGATTCTCTGACCTATGACCTCAATCGGATTGTACTTCGGAGTTCGACGGATCGGAAATATGTGGTGTATATGATTGGAGGGAGGATTTCCGGGCCCTTCGACTGCACTTCGGCTCCGCTCAGCAACCACCGCTCAGGGACCGGAATCTGGATGGTGCGACCAGGAAGGTTTGTGAATAGGATTCATTTGGGAGTGTATTGCATGGAGGAGGGGAGAATGGTGGAGGTTTTGCTGAAGAGTTTTCGTTTGGGAAACGATCAATTATCAACGATGAACGATTAATCTTGCGAGTTGGTTTTCAGCTCTTGTTCTTCATTTCTTTTTCATTGATAAAAAGAAACGAAGCAAAGAAAAATCTAGGCTGTCGATCCTTTTTCTATTCAACCTTCGATATAGATTAAGTGCGGCCGAGTGATCTCTCTGCTGCCGCTCCGAGCTTCTCGGTCTTACTAAATCTACATCTTGATTTCATACGAAAATGTATCGAAGGCCGGGGTATAGTATCGAACTCATATGGAAGATTTAAGAAGTGATATGAATCGAAATTTACCTTTGTGAATCTTTGTGCCTTCTTTGTGAGGCTTTGTGGAATAACTTTACGAGTTAGTTTTCAGCTTCCGGCATCTCGACTACCGCTGTGCCTCCGCTAAGTTCCTTCGCCAAAGGCTACGGCCGTC
>JAUICI010000134.1 GCA_030427935.1 Bacteroidia bacterium
GCTCATGACTGGAACTCCAAAGAAGTCAAAAAATTATTAGACGATTTAATTGATGACTAATCATGAAAATATATACTAAAAAAGGTGATCAAGGTGAAACTTCTATTATAGGAGGTGTTCGATTAAAAAAACATGAACTTCGAATTGAAGCTTATGGTACAGTAGATGAACTGAATTCACATGTTGGACTACTTCGAGACCAGCCAGGTGCTCAAACCTTTCAGTCTGACTTATTAGAAATTCAAGATAGACTGTTTACGCTGGGTTCTCATTTGGCTAGTGACCCTGAAAAAAGTAATATGACCTTACCCGAATTTAAAGCCGAAGACATCACTTTTCTTGAAGAAAAAATTGATGCGATGGAAATTGGTTTGCCAGAAATGCGATCATTTGTTTTACCTGGAGGCCATCCTGCTGTGTCGATTTGTCATATCACAAGATGTGTTTGTCGCAGAACAGAAAGAATTACTGTTTTATTAGCGGAAAACGAAAAAATCGACCCCTTGTTTTTACAATATTTAAATCGATTAAGCGACTATTTTTTCATGTTAGGACGAAGACTAAGCCATGATTTAAAAGCGGAAGAAACTCCTTGGAAACCCAAGTATTAAAGGGGTTTATTTGAAAATTAAATAATTTTTCCGAAAAAAATTCGTATATTCTTGTGAAGAATTTTAAAAAAATTACATTTGCAGAAATTATTAACCCATTAATTGGATTCAGATTATGTACTGGACTTTAGAGTTAGCATCGTATTTAGAAGACGCACCTTGGCCAGCAGCTAAGGACGAGTTGATCGATTTTGCCATGAGAACAGGAGCTCCGTTGGAGGTTGTTGAAAACCTGCAACAGATTGAGGACGAGGGAGAGGTATATGAGTCAATCGAAGAAATCTGGCCGGATTACCCAACCAAAGAAGACTTTTTCTTTAATGAAGATGAATATTAATTAGAGCCCTGAAATTCAGGGCTTTTTTTATACCCGAAATATCCTATTCAAATCACCTTCTTCTGCCATTTTGACTTAAAACAAAAAATGGTATCAAATCTGTACAACCAAATCTAACAAATTGCTTAAATTCGCAATCCTTGATTTCCGCGGGAATCATTAAATATAGAAATAACAGAGACACAATGTTAGGAGGAATACTAAAGAAATTCGTAGGTGATAAAAACCAAAAAGATAAAAAGGAATATCAACCATACGTTGACAAAATAAATCAAGAATTTGCCAAACTACCTGGATTAACTGATGATCAATTAAGAGGAAAGTCGGATGAATTTAGAAAGAAAATCAATGACGGCCTTCAAAGTTTAGAGGATCAAAAAGCAAGTCTTCTGAAACAAATTGATGACAACCCGAAAATGGATGTTCATCAGAAAGAAGATATTTACCAAGAAGTTGACAAAATCAACCAAAACATAGATAATAAGCTCGAGGATATTTTATTGGAAATCCTTCCAGAAGCTTTTGCAGTTGTTAAGGAAACAGCAAGAAGATGGGCTGAAAATGGAAAGCTTGAAGTGACTGCCACGGACATGGATAGAGACATTGCCGCTAGAAGATCTGGAGTTGATATCGAAGGCGACAAAGCGATTTGGCATAATAAATGGGAAGCTGCAGGAAATGAGGTTGTTTGGAATATGGTGCACTACGATGTTCAGCTTTATGGTGGAACAGTTCTACACAAAGGAAATATTGCTGAGATGCAAACAGGTGAAGGTAAAACATTAGTTGCAACTCTTCCGGTATACCTAAACGCCCTTGCAGGTAAAGGTGTTCACTTAGTAACTGTGAACGATTACTTGGCCAAAAGGGATAGCGAATGGATGGGACCTTTATATGAATTCCACGGGATGACGGTTGACTGTATCGACAAGCATCGTCCAAATTCTCCAGAAAGAAAAAAAGCTTATATGTCAAACATTACCTTCGGTACGAATAACGAATTCGGTTTTGACTATTTGAGAGATAATATGTCATCAAATCCAGATGACTTGGTTCAATTAAAGCACCACTACTCGATCGTCGATGAGGTGGATTCCGTTTTAATTGATGATGCCAGAACACCATTGATTATTTCTGGACCAACTCCAAAAGGAGATCAACAGGAATACCAAGGCTTAAAACCAAAAATTGAGATGCTTGTAAGCGCTCAAAGAAAATTGGTTCAAGATTATTTGGTTAAAGCAAAGAAAAACTTAGCGACATTGAATGATGATAAACCTTCTAAAGAGGCGCTTAAGGAAGGTGGAATTGAATTGTTGAGATGTTACAGAGGTCTTCCTAAAAACAAAGCCTTGATTAAGTTCTTATCTGAACCTGGTGTAAAAGCCCATCTTCAGAAAACGGAGAACTTCTATTTGCAAGACCAACAAAAGGAAATGCCTTTTATCGATAATGAGCTTTTCTTTACAATTGATGAAAAGAATAATTTGATTGATCTTACAGATAAGGGAATTGAGCTTATTTCTAAAGGTGAAGACCCGAATTATTATATCATGACTGATATTACTACCGAATTCGCTGATCTTGACAATCTTGGACTTTCCAATGAAGAAAAAGTTGCAAAGAAAGATGACATCATCAGAGATTATACGGTAAAATCGGAAAGAATCCATTCGATTAACCAACTTTTAAAGGCTTATACCCTTTTTGAAAAAGAAGTGGAATATGTCTTAATGGACGGTAAAGTTAAGATCGTTGATGAGCAAACTGGTCGTATCATGGAAGGTCGAAGATATTCCGACGGACTTCACCAAGCCATCGAAGCGAAAGAAAATGTGAAAATTGAGGATGCAACTCAAACTTATGCAACGATTTCACTTCAGAATTACTTCAGAATGTATCACAAGCTCTCTGGGATGACTGGTACTGCTGAAACAGAAGCTCAAGAATTCTGGGATATTTACGAATTGGACGTTGTTGTAATCCCAACAAACAGACCAATCGCAAGGAAAGATCACCATGATTTGGTTTATAAAACAGCTAGAGAAAAATACAATGCTATCATTGATGAAGCGGAAAGATTAGTAAAAGAAAACCGACCAGTTCTTGTAGGTACAACAACGGTTGAAATTTCTGAATTACTAAGCCGTATGCTGAATATGAGAAATATTCCTCATCAGGTATTGAACGCTAAATTACACCAAAAGGAAGCGGATATTGTAGCGGAAGCAGGTAAAGCAGGAACGGTTACAATTGCAACCAACATGGCTGGTCGTGGTACCGACATTAAATTAGGTGAAGGCGTAAAAGAAGCAGGAGGTTTAGCCATTATCGGTACTGAACGTCATGATTCTAGACGTGTAGACCGTCAGTTAAGAGGTCGTTCAGGAAGACAAGGAGATCCAGGTTCTTCTCAGTTCTTTGTATCTCTTGAAGACCAATTAATGAGACTTTTTGGATCAGAAAGAATCGCCAAAATGATGGACCGATTAGGCCTAAAAGAAGGTGAAGTGATTCAACATAAAATGATCTCAAGATCCATTGAACGTGCTCAAAAGAAAGTTGAAGAGAACAACTTTGGTATGCGTAAAAGACTTTTAGAGTATGATGATGTCATGAATGCTCAGAGAAAGGCAATCTACAAAAAACGTAAGAATGCACTTTACGGTGATCGTCTTGACATGGATATCGCAAATATGTTCTACGATATCGCAGAAGGAATTGTAATCAACAATCACTCAGCAAAAGATTTTGAGAATTTTGAACTCGAATTAATCAAGGAATTAGGGATTCAATCACCTGTAAAACTGGAAGAATTCTCTACAATGAGTCAGCACGAGCTTACGGAAACTATTTTCGATGCCGCTCAATTGCATTACAACCGAATTAAGGAAAATCTTTCAAACAGAGCCTTTCCAATTATCAAACAAGTATATGAAAATGAAGGCGACAAGTTCAAGAACATGCAATTCCCTGTTACGGATGGCTTGAAGACTTTAAATGTGATCGTAAACTTAGAAAAGGCTTATAATGATGAAGGTCGAACTTTAGTTAAAGAAATCGAGAAAAGTATTGTTCTTGGGTTCATCGATAACGAATGGAAAGAACACCTAAGAGAAATGGATGATTTACGACAATCTGTGCAAAATGCCAGATTTGAGCAAAAAGATCCTTTACTACAATACAAGCTAAAATCTTTTGATCTTTTTAAAGAAATGCTTGCAAAATTGAGTAATGAAATCATATCATTCATAGTTAAAGCCCAGCTTCCAGTTCAATCAAATACAGAAGAAGTAGAAGTGAGAAGAACGAATGAAGCAGCTCCGAAAAGCAATTATGGAAATTCAACCGTTTCACGTGAGTCAGCACCTCAGTTCTCAGGTTCTGAAGGATATGACGAAGCCATTGCAAATTCCGCAGCAAATCAAAGACCTCCAGTTACTCAGCCTATAACCGCAGAGAAAAAAGTAGGTCGAAATGATCCTTGCCCTTGTGGTTCAGGAAAGAAATACAAACAATGTCACGGTAAATAATTTAAAAAGCACTCCATTTGAGAGTGCTTTTTTTTGCACTTATTAACACTGACTTATGTATTAAAAGGAACTCGATTCTTGAGGATTTCCTTTAAAATGGGTATTTTTGCCCCGAATCATTTGAATTTGTTATGAAATTGCTCTTCATTGTCACCTCCTTTGTATTTTCATCATTAGCTATCTCTCAGGCTGTTTGTCATAAAGTATTGGACACAATTCCTACGGAAGATGGTCACATGATTATCTATGCTAACAGAACTTGGGAGTATCTAGAAGACCAAGATTTCAATGGGGTTTTAAACGAAGATCTTTATCAAACAATCTCAAACGACACCAATTATCAGTTCAAACAAGTCTGGAATTCCGACCAAACCTTTGTCTTCAGTGGTCAGAATCAATTGGAAACTATGAAAGACACGTTATGGCTATGTGTAACTGATACCAATTATTCGAATTTCGCCATTCCTTTTGACGGATATGTGACTTCTCGATTTAAATGGAGACGTGGTAGATATCACAAAGGAATTGATATTGATTTAGAAACTGGAGACACTGTGGTTGCTGCTTTCGCTGGAAAAGTCAGATATGCACAGTACAACGATCATGGTTTTGGGAATGTAGTTATCATTAGACATTATAACGGATTGGAAACTGCCTATGCGCATCTCGACAAAATTTCAGTTGTTCCAAATCAATTAGTTGACGCAGGAGAAATGATTGGAAAAGGTGGAAACACGGGGAAATCCACTGGTTCCCACCTTCATTTCGAAGTTCGTTTTTACGACTGTGCTCTAGATCCCGAAGAAATTTTTGACTTCAAGAACAAAACATTGAAAGAAGAAAACTTGTTCGTTCATAAAGATTTGTTCAATTACAAAGCAATCTCTGCTTCGAAAAGAAGTTATGCGAGCACTTCTTCAACACCAAGAACCTATGACAAAAGCGCTAGAACACACAAAATAAGAAGTGGCGATTCGCTTTATAAATTATCCCTGATCTATGGTGTTTCGGTTAAAGAGCTTTGTCGAATCAATAAGATTAAAGAAAATTCGATTCTTAGTCTCGGTCAAATTATCATCTTAAGGTAACTGACCCATTAAGTTTTTTTCAAACTTCTTCTTTTCTAATACCTGAACTGTTTCGTTATCCGACAATTGGTAACCCATGTCATAACAAAAATAGATTTCCTTTCCTTCTGAATCTTTATACATATTGGTGAAATAGGTCAAAATAAATCCTTCACTTATCAATGAAAATAAGGAAACCTGCTCCATTCCTATCAAGTGGTACTTATTGAGGATATCTCGATTTACCCTTAAAATTCTGTTGGTCTTCCGAATATCTTTCGAAAGCGCTGCGTTAATTCTGTTGTTGTATACATTTCGACATTGATCAGAGCAATACTTTTTGTCTGACCTTCCAATGAATTTAGTCTTACAGACCAAACACTTTTTTGTGATCATGATTTAGTTTTTTGTGGTTGACCACAAATATAAAGAAGTTTTTTATTTGATCAGAACAGACTCTACTCTACCCTCACTATCAATCTTTTCCAAGCGTACTTTTCTAATCTGATTGACCAGTTTTTCATTGTAAGGAACTTTGACTTTCACATAGTTCTCTGTAAAACCGAACATGTAATCATCCTCTTTTTCTGCCTCAAGCAACACCTCAAACTCTTTCCCTAACTGATTTTCATAGAATGCGCGCTTCTTTTTTAGAGAGAGAATTTGAAGCATTTTACTTCGTCTTTTTCTTTCTCCCATATCAACAGCATCAGGCATTTTTTTAGCAGTTGTATTCGCACGTTCAGAATAAGTAAAAACGTGTAGATAGGAAACATCCAAATCGTTCAAGTAATTATAGGTCTCCATGAACTTTTCTTCCGTTTCACCCGGGAATCCGACAATTACATCAACCCCAATACAACAATCTTTTATTTTTGATCGAATCCTGTTGATTCTCTCCGTATAAAGTGAGGTTAAATACTTTCTCCTCATCTTTTGCAATAATTCATCTGATCCCGACTGCAAGGGAATATGAAAATGCGGGAGGAATTTATTACTTGTTGAAACAAAGTCAATTATTTCATTTGAGAGTAAATTGGGCTCAATCGAGGAAATTCGAAATCTTTCGATACCTGGAATCACATCAAACTCTTGAATCAGCTTAAAAAAGTTTTCTTCACTTCCCTGACCAAAATCACCAATATTTACTCCTGTGATCACCACTTCTTTAATATCAGTTTCCGCAACAGCTTTCGCTTCTTTCACAGTTTCCTCGATACTTGTATTTCGGCTCTTCCCTCGTGCCAAAGGAATGGTGCAAAACGTACAGAAATAATCACAGCCATCTTGAATTTTTAAAAAGGAACGTGTTCGATCCCCATAGGAATAGGAAGGTATAAACTCATTTACCGTTTTGATATTCTCATTTTTAACTTCAGCGAGACCTCCCCTTTTACTCTGATCGATATAATCCTTGATATTGAATTTTTCATTCGCCCCAAGTACCAAATCAACTCCTGGAATTGAAGCAATTTCTTTCGGTTTCAATTGAGCGTAACATCCAATCACAATAATCAAAGCCTCTGAATTGATTCCCAAAGCTTTCTTGACAATTTGCCTACATTTCTTATCGGCGTTCTCAGTTACTGAACAGGTATTGATTACATAGATATCGGGAAATTCATTAAAATCTACTTTTGCATAGCCTAAATCAGACAATTCTCTTGCGATCGTTGAAGTCTCAGAAAAATTCAACTTACAACCAAGTGTATAATATGCTACCTTTCTAAATTCCTGCATTGCGGCGGCAAATTTACTCTATTTAATAGAAATTTAAAACTCATTAAACAATCATATTTTCTAATTTAGTCGCTCAAACTTCCGAAAATGAATAAAAAAGCTGAACAATTTCTCAGATTAGTTGAAATCATGGATGATCTCCGTGAGAAATGTCCTTGGGATAAAAAACAAACCTTAGAATCTCTAAGGCACCTGACAATTGAAGAAACCTACGAACTTTCAGATGCCATATTAGATCAGGATTTCGAGGAACTTAAGGGAGAATTGGGCGACCTTTTACTTCATATCGTTTTTTATTCGAAAATTGCCTCAGAAAAGAACGAATTTGAACTAGAAGACGTCATCGAAAGAATTTGCGACAAACTCATTGAAAGGCACCCACATATTTATGGAGACGTAGAAGTTCAAAACGAAGAAGAAGTCAAAGCGAATTGGGAAAAAATCAAATTGAAATCTGGAAGAAAATCTGTTTTATCTGGGGTTCCAAACTCCCTTCCCAGTTTGGTTAAAGCATATAGAATACAGGAAAAAGTAAAAGGCGTTGGTTTTGAATGGAAAACTTCAGATGATGTTTGGATGAAAGTAGAAGAAGAATTAGCTGAATTTAAGGAGGAGGTTGATCTTAATTCGGATAAACAAGAAGAAGAATTTGGAGACTTACTTTTTTCATTGGTTAATTTTGCCAGATTCAATGGCATCAATCCAGAAGACGCACTAGAAAGAACAAATAAAAAGTTTTTGAAACGATTTCAAAGCTTAGAGGAACTCATTAAAGAAGATCAAAAAGACATCAATGATCTTAGCCTTGAAGTCATGGATACCTACTGGGAAAAAGCAAAAAATAAACTGAAAGAAAAGAAATAAATAAAAGTCTAAAATAACTTTGGAACTATAGATTTACTTTCTATTTTTGAAACGATATTTAAATCAAATTACTGAAATAAAATGAGTGTACTAGTAAATAAAGATTCGAAAGTAATCGTACAAGGGTTCACTGGAAGTGAAGGAACTTTTCACGCTTCTCAGATGATTGAGTACGGAACAAACGTTGTTGGAGGTGTGACTCCAGGAAAAGGAGGTCAATCTCACCTTGACAAACCAGTATTCAATACAGTTGAAGAAGCAGTAAAAGCTACTGGTGCTGATGTTTCAATTATTTTCGTTCCACCTGCATTTGCTGCAGACGCGATTATGGAAGCGGCTCAAGCAGGAATAAAAGTTATTGTTGCAATTACAGAAGGAATTCCTGTAAAAGACATGATTTATGCGAAGGAATACATTTCGAATTATGACTGTACACTTATTGGTCCTAACTGTCCGGGAGTTATTTCTGCAGGTCAAGCAAAAGTTGGAATCATGCCAGGGTTTGTTTTTAAAGAAGGAAAAATCGGTATCGTTTCAAAATCAGGTACTTTGACTTACGAAGCAGCAGATCAAGTTGCTAAAGCAGGTCTTGGAGTAACAACAGCCATCGGTATTGGTGGAGACCCAATCATTGGAACAACAACTAAAGAGGCGGTTGAACTATTAATGAACGATCCTGAGACTGAAGGAATCGTAATGATCGGTGAAATTGGAGGAAATCTTGAAGCTATTGCAGCGAAGTGGATTAAAGAAAACGGTACGAAACCAGTTGTAGGTTTTATTGCTGGTGAAACTGCTCCAAAAGGTAGAACAATGGGTCATGCAGGTGCGATTGTAGGTGGTGAAGATGATACTGCCGAAGCGAAGAAAAGAATCATGAGAGAAAATGGAATTCATGTTGTGGATTCTCCAGCAGCTATTGGAAAGAAAATGGCTGAAGTTTTAGGAGTTACAGCTTAAATCCAACTTGATAAAATTGAAAAAGGCGATTCGATGAATCGCCTTTTTTTATACCTATTAGTTTTTTTTTAAATACTAATCAATTTTCCCAGCCTTCTTCAGTTTGGCGAAATCTTTAGCAAAATAGGTTAAGATGGCCGTTGCCCCCGCTCTTTTAAAACTCAACAACATTTCTGGCATGGCTTTTTCATAATCCAACCAGCCTTTTTCGCAAGCTGCCATCAACATCGCACATTCTCCACTTACATTGTATACAGCTATAGGTAAAGTCGATTCTTCACTTAATGTCTTTACAATATCTAAATACGGAAGCCCTGGCTTGACCATCAAATAATCTGCACCTTCTGATTCATCTAAAATTGCTTCACGGATGGCTTCTTTACAATTAGCTGGGTCCATTTGGTAAGTCTTTTTATCCCCTCCTTTCGGAGCAGAATCTAAGGCATCTCTGAACGGACCATAAAAAGCACTTGCATATTTGGCGGTATAAGACATGATTCCTGTCGTATAAAACCCATTAGCATCCAAATTTTCCCTAATAGACTCCACTCTACCGTCCATCATGTCAGAAGGCCCCAAAATATCAAAACCCGCTTGAGCTTGAGCCAAAGCCATCTTATTTAAAATTGGTAGAGTCCGATCATTTATAATTTCACCGTTTTCCACATATCCATCGTGTCCATCTGAGGAATAGGGATCCATTGCTACATCACTGATCAAACAAATGTTTGGGAATTTGGATTTAATTTTTCTTGCTGCTTCTAAATAAAAATTGTCTTCAGCATAACTATAAGAAGCCTCTTTATCTTTAAGGGAATCCGCAACCGCAGGAAATAAAATGAAGGAACCTATTCCTAGTTCAATACAATCTGCAATTTCTTCAACCAGTAAATCAATGCTCCATCGAAAATTTCCTGGTAAGGATTTGACTTCATCCTTCACTCCTTTTCCATCAACTAAGAATAAAGGATAAATCAAATTATCAACTTCAACACGATGCTCGCGCACCATAGATCTTATTACTTGGGATTTTCTATTTCTTCTGGGTCTGGACAACATAATGCAAACTTATTTGCTGCAAAATAAATAAATTTCAAGCGCTAAAGAAACAGATAAGCTTATTTACCATACATCACAGAGCAAAATAAGTGATACTTTTTTAGTTTCAATCCATTGATTAATAGAAAATAATTATATTTTTGAGACTTGAATCCGACAGTAAT
>JAUICI010000135.1 GCA_030427935.1 Bacteroidia bacterium
ATACAAAGTCTTTCTTTGAGCGCGATTGTATTTGGGCTTGTATTGCTTAATCTCGTCCGATTCCTTTAATAGGGCAACAAGTTCAGAACCTGTTAATTCGAATTTGATATCTGAAATATTCTCGCGCATCTCGATAGCCTTTTTTGTAGACGCATTTCTGAGATGCTGCTCTACCCGACTCTTAATGTTTTTGCTCTTTCCAATGTAAATTAAGGCGCCATTTTCATCATAGAAATAATAGACTCCGGTCTTACTTGGCAAATCGTCTACTTTATTCAGATCCAATTGGGGATGCACCTTTTCCGGATTGATCTCTTTTTGAATAAATTTCTCCAAATTATGAGGATCTTTTTCATGAATGATTGAAAACAATTCTGACGTTGCCAATGCATCACCATAAGCCCGGTGCCGACCTTTTATTTTGATACCCAGATCTTTTGAAATCTTTCCCAAACTATACGACTTATAACCTGGGATTACATATTTACTTGCCCGAACCGTACATAAATGTTCCCTTCTAAAATCAAAACCCAATGCTTTAAACTCATTTCTAACTATGGTATAATCGAATGATACATTATGAGCGACAAAAACACATCCTTCCGTAATTTCAACCACTTGTTTGGCGATTTCGTAAAACTTCGGTGCATTAACCACCATTTCATCTGTGATCCCCGTGAGTCGCACGATAAATTCTGGAATCGGAGCTTCTGGATTCACTAGACTCTGGAATTCTTCCAGCACCTTTTCTCCATCATGGACAATAATAGCAATATCTGTAATGCGAGTATTTTTAAATGTCCCTCCAGTGGTTTCGATATCAACTATAGCGTATTTCAAATTAAGCTCTAAGTTCTAAGTTCTAAGTTCTAAGTTCTAAGTTCTAAGTTCTAAGTTCTAAGTTCTAAGTTCTAAGTTCTAAGTTGGAAAATTGTAAATCTAAACTTGTAAATCGTAATTTATTTATGTTCTTCTAATTTAGTGTGTAGTTTAATTGCCTCCTTTGCCTGCTTCACGTCGTGTACGCGCAGAATTTTGGCCCCATTCTCAAGTGCTTTAAAGTTCAAAATTGTTGTCCCATTCAAAGCTTCTTCAGGTGTAATTTCTAAATATTTGTAAATCATGGATTTTCTTGACAAACCACTGAGAATTGGTCGATTCAAATGTTCAAAATAACTCTGATGATTCAACAAGAAATAATTTTGATCTAAAGTTTTCGCAAATCCATAGCCAAGATCGATTACCACATCTTTCACTCCTAAATTGTTCAATTGATTGATTTTAGAATCGAAATACTGATACATTTCTTTCAAAATATCTTCGTAATTGGTCAATTCAGCCATCGTCTTTGGTGTTCCTCGCATGTGCATCAAAATATATGGCATTTGAAGACTGGCGACCATTTGAAACATGTTTTCATCTTGTTCTCCTCCAGAAATATCATTAATAATTCCAGCTCCTTCCTGAAAAGAAATCCTGGCAATTTCAGACCTAAAAGTGTCAATTGAAATCAGTAAATCTGGAAACTCTTTCACAATTTCAGGCAAAACGTGAAGCAGTCTTTCTTGCTCCTCTTCCAAGGAAACAAAATCCGCTCCTGGACGAGAAGAATAGGCACCCAAATCGAGAATATCCATCCCTTCCTCTATCATCTTAGCAATGCGGGGTAAATACTCTTTCTTACCACCTATTCGACTCCCTGAATAAAAGGAATCGTAATTCACATTTAAAACTCCCATTATCAAAGGATTGGACAGATCAACCAGTTTCCCCTGACAATTAATACTAAAATTTCGATAATTTGATGTATATTTCACGCTTTTTAAGATCAAAGATCAGAACAAAAATAAATGCAAAATACGACAAAACAATACGAAGCCGTTTTTGAGAAATGTAAAGACTTGTTTTCTAAGAAAACACAAGATTACGGAACTGCTTGGAGAATTTTGCGAACGAGTTCACTTACAGATCAAATCTTCATCAAAGCCCAAAGAATTCGAACCATTCAACAAACCGGAGTCAATAAAGTTGGTGAAAACATTGAAGATGAATTCATTGGAATCATCAATTATTGTGTGATGGCTTTGATTCAATTAGAACTTGGTGAAGATGGAGAACTTGAGATGGACCCAGATAAAACGGTTCAACTATACGAGAAGTATTATTTGGCTACCAAAGCCTTGATGGAAAAGAAAAATCACGACTATGGTGAAGCCTGGAGAGACATGCGAGTGAGCTCTCTAACTGATCTGATCCTAATGAAATTACTTCGTGTCAAACAAATTGAAGACAACGAAGGAAAAACCATCGTATCCGAGGGACTGGATGCTAACTATCAAGACATGATCAATTATTCGGTATTTGCTCTGATATTGATGGGAGAAGGAAAAAATTAAAAACTTGTTAATTAAAACAAACTACTTGTTAATTGCCAAAGCTAGCGCTATTGATTGAATAAATTTGGAGAAAAAAACTATGGGAGTTCAAGGTAGATCTTTAATATTCAATATCGTTTTCATTGTAGTCAACCTAATTGGCTTTTCGATGATTGCAATGGGGTTTCATGAAAACTTCAAAGAAGATGCAGGAATGTATCAAACCATTGGTTATGTATTAACCATCGGAACACTGATTGGCTTATTTATATTCCAAGGCTATAAAATGTTTGGGTATGTGGCCCGGGTCATTGTAGGTGGACTTTTCATAGTCTCTGGAATGATAAAAGCAAACGACCCGCTCGGTTTTTCCTACAAACTAGAAGAGTATTTTGAAGATGGTGCACTTGCCTATAGAATTAAATCCATGGGTTGGGAATCCTTTTCCATGGAAGGCTTGATTGAATATGCACTATTTTTCTCCATTCTTGTCTGCGTTGCTGAAATCATTCTAGGTATTGCCCTTTTGTTGGGCGCCAAAATGAAGGTGACTCTCTGGGCGCTTTTTAGTTTAACGGTTTTCTTTGGACTACTTACAGCACATACAATGGATTGCGATCCTCAAGGAACCTTTACAGATGTAGATTACATTGCTGAAGACCATGAAGATTATGCGATGTATAACGACATCAAACAAAGTGGGGACACCACTTATGTGATTACTGAGGAAAATGGTGTTTTAAGAGTAGAAAAAGAAAAAATGCTTCAATGCGTTACCGATTGTGGATGTTTCGGTGATGCCTTAAAAGGAAGTGTTGGCCGATCTCTTACTCCAGCTGAATCTTTCTGGAAGGATTTGGTTTTATTTTACTTGGTCATTGTAATTATTTTGGCTTATTCTGGATTCGAAAAATTAGAGTTAAGAAAACCAATAAACGCCATAAAAATTGGCTTTTTGGGGCTCTCCTTTGTCGTCTTCTGGTTTACCGGAATGATTTCTCCTTTTGTTTTCATGACCCTCCTATTAGCTATCTTAGGAATGATCGCTATTAAGGAAACGGAAATGAATAATGCTTTGGAAAATATTGTTATTATTCCTGCTTCAGGTCTGGTTATTCTATTTTTCTGTTGGGTTTTCAGTTGGTACTTTCCTCTAGCTTTTGCTTTAGTGGTATTGGTAGCTAACTTAATGATCCGAAGAAGCAAAAACGCTTACCTTCGAAATGAATGGATGCTTGGATTGTTCTCGACACTAGCCGTCGGTTTATTCGTTTGGTATGTTCTGAACTACCTACCAATGAAAGACTATAGAGCTTATGCAGTGGGAGACAATATTCTGGAAAACATGAAGGAAAAGAAACCTCCAGTTTATGCGTCTGTATTTACTTATGAGAACCTAGCTACAGGTGAACTTCAGGAATTTTCTGAGCAAGAATTGGCCTCAAACAAGGATTTGATGGATGCCTCTAAGTACAAGTGGGTTAGTTCGGATACGAAAATTGTAGACCCGGGAATTCCAGCAAAAATTACTGACTTTCAGCCATTTGCATTCTTCCAGGAATTGCCCGAGCATGTTCGGAATTCGGAAGGAGTTCAAGACTTATTGAAACAATTTGAGATGGAAAACTCAATCATTGACACCATGTACGCTGTGCATCCAATAGATCCAACATGGAGTCCAGATTCAATTCCAATGATGGATTACGATACTTCCATTTATAAATTGGATCAATATAAGCCACCAGTGAAATACGTTAGTGTGACGAAAAATTATGATGAGTCAGCTCCAATCAATTTGAATTTTACAAATTATCTATTGACAAGAGACAAAGTATTCCTAATGGTTTGTTATGATATTTCGAAGACCAACCAAGCTTATAAGGACAAAATCAAGGAGTTATATGACAATTGTCGTGAAAATGATGTAGAGTTTTACTTACTTTCGTCCTCGAGCAAAGAAATGGTGGATGAATACTTAAAAGAAGTAGACCCATCAATTCCAGTGTTAAGTGGAGATGATAAAGAACTAAAAATTATTGTTCGATCTAATCCAGGTTATATAGCAATTGGAAATGCAGTAGTGAAAGGAAAATGGAGTTTTAGATCCATTCCAACTTTTGAAGAACTTGAAAAAGCTTTTGAAGACTAGATGTTAAGATTTATAATTAAAAAGTTATTCTATGGTGTTCTGGTACTTTTCGGAGTAATCAGCCTGATATTCTTTTTATTTAACATCAAAAACGATGATCCAAAAGCCATTGCGAGAACTTATGTAGGTCAAAATGCTGACGAAGACATGATTCAAGCAGTTGTGGAGGATTTAGGTCTTGATCTTCCTCTTTACAAACAGTATTTGCTTTATGTCAACGACCTTTCGCCAATATCATTGCATTCCAGCAATGAAGACAGCAGAAGGTATTTGGATGAAGATAAATATTCCGGGATCCAATTATTTACTATTGGAGAAAACACCCTGATGATTAAGTACCCTTATCTGAGGCGCTCTTACCAAACGGATCGTCCGGTAGCCGACATACTCTGGCAAGCACTTCCAGGAACCATGGTTTTAGCTATTACAGCCATTTTAATAGCTGCCGTATTAGGAATTTTCTTGGGAATTGTTTCTGCTATAAACAAAGGAACTTTCTATGATAGTGCCTCGGTTGTTTTTAGTGTATTGGGCATGTCAGCCCCAAGTTATTTCATGGCATTGATCATCTCTTGGATTGGAGGATATGTATGGTTTGAAACTTCACTCATTCCAGCACTTCCTTTTATTTGTCTAGCCCTTGGTGCTGTAGCCGGATTGGCTTTAAATCGCCTTAAAACGAAGGTGACTCTGGAGAATTTCTCCTACACCTATTTGTTTGAATGGATGCTGAAAGGATTTGGTTTCGGAACTTTAGCTTGGTTTATTTTACTTGGAATTGGAGGACTATTCAATGGGGTATTTGACCCAATAGTCGATATTTATATTGAATTCCCTGGGACTGGTTTAGAAGGGAAAGGATCCTTGTATGAATCGGACGATTTTGGAGAAGAATACCTGGCTTTATCAAATTTAATTTTACCGGCAATCACTTTAGGTATCCGACCGCTAGCAATTGTAATGCAGCTTACGAGAAGTTCTCTTTTAGAAGTGATGTCGCAAGATTATATCCGAACGGCAAAAGCAAAAGGATTGAATAAATTTCAAGTGATTGTTCGACATGCTTTGAAAAATACTTTGACCCCTGTTGTTACCGCAATTTCTGGTTGGTTTGCTTCACTATTAGCAGGGGCCATATTTGTGGAGCAGATATTTAACTGGGATGGATTAGGACTTAAGATTTACACGGCCATTATTCAAGATGACATGCCTACTGTAATGGGAAGTGTAATCCTGATTTCTTCCTTCTTTGTGATCATCAATATTCTGGTTGATGTGATCTACGCATTTTTAGACCCAAGAATTAGATTAAGATAATGAGAAAAAAGATCGTTGCAGGAAACTGGAAAATGAACTTGAATTATTCAGAGGCTTCTGAATTGATTGATGGATTGAATAACTATGACAATAAATCCGTTGAACTATTAATCTTTCCTCCCGCTTTGTATTTGGACCTAGCTCAATCAAAGAAAGGGAATTTAGGCCTTGGTGCTCAAAATATTTATCCCGCTGATAAAGGGGCTTTTACTGGTGAAATTTCACCTTGGCAGTTAAAGGAAATGGGGATTGAATACTGTTTAGTTGGCCATTCTGAGAGGAGAAGTATTCTTGGAGAATCCAATTCATTTTTAAAAGAAAAGGTAGATGCCTTAATTAACAACGGATTGAAAGTTGTTTTTTGCTGTGGGGAATTAAAAGAAGAAAGAGAATCCGGTAATCAGAATGCAGTAGTCGAGCAACAATTGAAAGAATCTTTATTTCATCTTTCTGAAACTCAAATGGAATCTGTGATCATCGCTTATGAGCCCGTTTGGGCTATTGGAACTGGTTTAACCGCAAGTGCTGATCAGGCGGAAGAAATGCATGCTTATATTCGTTCACTGCTCGCAAGTAAATACTCCGACCATACAAGCGAAAACACATCCATTCTTTATGGCGGAAGTTGCAAACCTGAAAATGCAAAAGAACTATTTTCAAAAGAAAATGTGGACGGTGGACTTATTGGAGGAGCCGCACTTAAAGCAGATTCTTTTCTAGCTATCGCAAACTCTTTTTAAAATGAATTATATCGAGATTGAACTTCAATTTGAAGAAGTACAGCCTTGGCAGGAAATCTCAACAGCTTTACTCGCCCAGTTAGATTTCGAAAGTTTTGAAAACACTGACAAAGGCATCAAAGCTTACATCCAAAAAGATCTTTATTCTGACCTAAATACCGTTCAAACATATTTATTGGAAAATATAAATGTTGTTTTCCAAATCAGTGAAAAAGAAATCAAAGAACGAAATTGGAATGCGGAGTGGGAATCGAATTTTGATCCGATTTATATCGATGATAAAATAGAGATCATTGCTCCTTTTCATGAAGCCAAAAACCTCGAACATACGATTATCATTAATCCACAAATGAGTTTTGGAACTGGGCATCATGAAACCACTCGACTCATCTCCAAATTCTTACTCCATGAAGATTTAAATGCAGCAAAAGTTCTTGATATGGGAACAGGTACAGGTGTTCTAGCCGTTTTAGCAGAACAATTAAATGCTGAGGAAATTTTAGCCGTAGATATCGAGGAATGGGCTTTCAATAATGCAAAAGAAAACTTATATTTAAACGGATGTTCTCGCATTCGTGTTTTGAAAGGAGATATTGATGTAGTGTGTGAAGGCGATTTTGATTCCATTATTGCCAATATCAATAAGAATGTATTGCTGAATCACTTACCTACTTACAGTAAGTTGATTAAGCCCGGTGGAACTTTATTTCTTTCCGGATTTTTTCATTCTGATACAAATGAACTTGTAACGAATGCAGAGAATGTTGGTTTTAAATTTGTAAAAGAACAAACTGAAAATGACTGGAGTGCACTCCGGTTTGAAAAACAATAAGTATGAAAAAGTCAACCTTGCTGCTGATCTTTACCCTAATGATCGGATTTTCTTATGGCCAAAGTTTTAATGGAACGAGTAAAGAAAAATTCTTGAAAGATTTCAAAAAAGTTATTGGCGGCGTTCGTCCAAAAGAAACCAAAGAACTTGCAGACAAATTAGAACCTGTCCTATTGTCAGATAAATTCAAAATGAATTATTTCAATAAAATGGTGATTACCTTGAATTTAATGGAATCCAAAAGGTTGAAATATTTCCCGGACATGTTCAATTATGTTGAAGCCATTTACGGTTTGGTGGCAAATGACAAAGCGGATAAAAACTTCGATGTCTGGCACAGTACATTGGACAAACTGCTTGACTCCCGTAACTCGAAGAAGGCTGTAGATTTATTGTCGACAAGTTCCTCCATGTTTAATCAGAACATCTTATTTGAATCTAAAAAACTGATTTGGGGATTTAGAGGGGGCGACTACACTTTCGAATATGATAAAAAGCCAATTATTAAGTTTACCAATACGACTCTTTATTGTCACATCATTAACAAAACACCAACTAAGAAAGAGCATCCGATCTTGGATTCGACCCGTATAGAAAATACCGCGGGTGTTTATGAACCACTGAATATCAAATGGAATGGAAGAGGCGGTATTGTTAGATGGGAACAAGCTGGTGATGATTCCACTTATGCGGAAATTACAGATTATAAGTTTTCCATGCGAAACGCCTTATTTACATCGGATTCAACTGTAATTCATACTCCCTATTTTCCGAAACCCTTAACAGGAACTTTTAAAGAAGATTGTCGAAAAACTGCGATTGACAAAAGAAGAGCTTATCCTCAATTCATCTCGTACGACAAGAATCTGAAAATTGACAACGTAATGAAAGATGTGAACTATGAAGGCGGATTCTCCATGAGAGGAGCTTCTTTCGTAGGTTCTGGTTCGAAGGAACAATTAGCTAAACTGATTTTCATGTACAAGGGTAAGCCCTTCGTGATTGCTGAGGCATTGGAATATCAGCTACAAAATGATTTAATTATTTCTGAGAGTTCTAAAATCACTGTGAATCTAAGAGATGGAAATAAAATTACGCATCCTGGTGTCAATTTTAGATACGATAAAGGAAGCATGACCATGGCTCGTGGTAATTCAGGAGTTCAGCAAACCCCATTCACCAATACTTATCACAAACTGGATATGTATGCTGATCAAATTGAATGGCACAAGTACGGGAAGGTTATTGTGAAAAAGAATTATGCGAAAAAGAAAAAAGATAGAGGTGTCGACACCCTTCGAACAGATGCATACAAAGACACACTTTTATTTTCAATCCCGATTAAATCAAGAGATCAAAGAATGATTCATTTTGAATCGCAAAACTATTTCGACAATCAGTTATGGGATAAAATGCAAGGGATGAGTCAAACGAATCCTATTTCGGCCTTGTACGAGTATTCCTACAAATACGATGAACAAGTTATCGACGAAGGAAAAGCTTTTACCGCTCTTGGTTATACCGAGGCCCAAGCAAAACCAATTCTACTGCAGATGTCCAATATGGGATTCATTGAATATGATCTCAACAATAAAAAAATCTATGTCAAGCCCAAGCTAGAGAATTTCGTGAAAGCAAAATCCGGAAGAAAAGATTATGATGAACTTTTTGTTCTATCGAATCTGACTGAAAAAAGAACCAAATTTACAGATGAAGAGAAAAAGGCAAATCCGTATCTGGCGGTTCTTGAAAAACGAGATAGTTTGCAAGATGCTATTCGAGGCTTCATGAGTAATTATGCCACAATCGACCTGTTAAACTTAAATTTGGATGTTTATGGTGTGGATCGAGTGGGATTGTCAAGAGCTCAAAAAACCTTTATCCTACCAGACGATTTCAAAGTTCAAATTCAAGAAAACAGAAATATCAAATTTGATGGTTGGCTAATCGCAGGAAAGTGGGAGGTTCACATGAAAGATGGGGCCTTTGACTACGGAAAAAACAAAGTTTTCTTCAAGGAATCTGACGAAGCAAAATTAAGAGTTGCTCCGCAAAGACCAGAAGATGGAAACAAATCAATAAGAACGATTACCTATATTTCTGGACTAACTGGATTCATCGAATTGGATGATACCTTAAACCGATCTGGATACAAAAAAGATCGAAGAGATAGCCAGGGCCAGGTAAAGAAGCCCAATTACTCTTTATATCCGAAATTAACGGTTACGAAGAAATCTAAAGTTTATTATGACGATAAAGACATCTATAAAGGTGCTTACGAAAAAGAGCGTTTTTACTTCACTTTAGAACCATTCAAATTCGACAGTTTGGATAATTTCCGAGAATCTAATTTAAAACTGGATGGTGTATTGACCTCTGCCGGTATTTTCCCTGATTTTAAAGAACAATTGGTCATTATGCCCGACTATTCACTTGGTTTCCGAACGAAATCTCCTGAAGGTGGATATGACTTTTATGGTCAAGGGACAAAATACGACAATGTCATCCAACTTTCAGGTTCGGGACTTCAAGGTAAAGGAACTATCGACTTTGTAAAATCAACCTCTGTAAGTAATAAATGGGCTTTTCTACCCGACTCCACCATGGGGATCGCAGAATTCGTGAATGAGCCTGTTGAAGGTCAGACTGTTGAATTTCCTGATATAAAAGGTGAAGGTGCTTTGGTTGTTTATAAACCAAAAGATAAGCTGTTAAAAGCCAAATCTTATAAGAACCCACTTGTCTTTTTTAAAGGAGAAGCGACATTAGAAGGAACAACGTATATTCGGAAAAATGGATCCACAGGGCGCGGCTACATGTATTTCATGGATGCGACCTTATCCTCACGAGAAATGAAAT
>JAUICI010000136.1 GCA_030427935.1 Bacteroidia bacterium
GGAAATCGCTTCTTCCTCACCTTTCTCTTTCCACCATTCAAGAAAGCCTTTTAGGTAAGCCGCATTCTTGATTTCGTATTTGTAAACCTGTTCGAAAAACAGCTGTAAATAGGGGTTATCCTCATATTGTAAATCAAAACTATCCTTAATCCGGTAGACTAATTCAACCAAAGAATCGAAAATGAGCAATTCCGATAATTTTGGTAGCTCAAAATCTGTCAAAAAACCATCCAAATTAAAATCCCAGTATTTTTCTTTTCTCCTTTGGTACTGAATCACAAAATTGGGATTCTCACCTTTTGATCTTAGAAAATTTTGTGCAAACAATGAACGCGATTCATAAGAAGCAGGATCTTCGATTAAGGACAAAATACTGACTAATAATTGAACTTCATTATCTGATTTTACAAAGAGGGATTCATCCGAAATAACAGGTATGGAATGTTTTTCTAGCTCTAAAGCTAAGGCCACACCTTTTTTCTTCTTTCTTAAAATGATGCAAATATCTTTGGGTTGAAAACCTTCAGTTAAGCACTTTTGAATGGTTTGAATTGTGGTTTCAATTTTTTCTTCTTGTTCCACATTTTCTTTCAGTTCTATTTTCACATAGCCCCCTTCACTTTTCCTTGGGATTTGTTTCAAATTTTCAAGATAGATTTCCTTGTATTGATCCGGCAAAGAATTGGAAAACCTCGTGAAAAAGGAATTATTAAAGTCCACAATCTCCTTTTTCGACCTCCAGTTATCCTCTAAGGGGTCTTCCGTACCCATTGATTTGAAATAATTTCTCTTTTCTTCGATTATTTCTGACTCCCTTGGATTATACAAGTCTGGAAGCTGAATAAATTGTTCCACCTCACCATTTCGAAATCTGTAAATCGACTGTTTCGCATCACCGACGATAAGTGACATGTGCTTGGCACTAATTCCGTTTTCAACCAGAGGAATTAAATTCTGCCATTGCCGAACAGAAGTATCTTGGAACTCATCTAATAAAAAATGTCTATAGCGCTCCCCTATCCTTTCATAAATGAATGGGACGGATTCAGATAGAATAATTTGAGAAATTTCCTTGTTCAAATCGGAGATTTCTTTGATGTTTTTATTGGATTTGAGTTGATCTACCGTTGCCTGTATTCTTTTAATCAATCGAATATTGTAGATTTTAGAAAGGATGCCCTTTAAAGTCGTATACCTCGCTATTTGTCCTTCAATGAATTTATCGTGTCTTTCAATCCAATCGCAAATTTTGTCTGAATTCTGAGAAACAATCGATGCGTTTCCACCCTTTCCTCCAAAATCACTTTTGTCGTAGCACTTTTTATGTGTTGATTTGGACAGAATGGTTTCGGCTCCATGGATTCCTTTTTTTGCTTTCCCAATGATATTAGCATAAATACCTCTAGAAGCCCCAGAATAATCAGAATTATCCGCTGAAACTGACTCTAAAAAAGACTTAAATTCTGAAATCATCTTCTCATAAGACCCTTCCAAACTCGAAACCTCCTTCACCAGTTCTTTTTGAATTTGATCAAAATCCTCTTCTTCTAATTTCAATAACTCTTCCAATTCAGGCTCGTACTTTTCATTTTCAATTGATTTAGAAAACTTCAAGATATTCTGAGCCACATTCCAAACCGAACCCTCTTCAATACTTGTTTGAGAATACTTGTAAATGACACTGGAAAGTGATGGATCTTTTCCATAGGAATCAATAATTTCCGCAATTACTTCCCGTTTCAACTCTTCCGTATCTAACTCGATTCCAAAATCACTTTCAAGCTCCAAGTCTCTGGCAAATGCACGAACAATTTTATGCGAAAACTTGTCGATCGTCATTACCGACAAATTGCCATAATTGTGAATAATCTCATTCAAACAGGCCTTTGATTTCTCCCGAATTTTATCTGGTGACATAGCAAGAACCTTAGTTTTACCATCCAGAAATCCTTGATCAAAACCAATTTCTCTAGGTGACTTTGACAAAGTTTCTAAAGCCTCGATGATCCTTTCTTTCATTTCTGTCGCTGCCTTATTGGTAAATGTCAAGGCTAAAACCGATTGATAATAGGTATCACTTTCCTGATTTAAAATGATTTTTAAAAACTCCTCAACCAATCGATAGGTTTTACCGCTGCCAGCAGAAGCTTTTAAAATCAACAAGGGTTTGTCTTCTGTCATAATTTTAACTCCAGATAGGGGTTTTGGGAAATACTCATTTGAATATAATATTTATTTATTTTAAACGCTCTTAATTTAATATATTTGACGCTTCGATTTTGGCAGAAAAAATTGACATACAAGAACTTTCCAAGTTTGGAAATCTAGAATTTCTTGCAAAGCAGGTTGTTGAGGGTTTTATTACAGGCCTTCATAAGTCTCCTTTTCATGGGTTTTCCGTTGAGTTCGCGGAACATCGCCTTTATAATAAAGGGGAATCTACACGACATATCGATTGGAAATTGTATGCCAAAACAGGAAAGCTTTTCACCAAAAGATATGAGGAGGAAACGAATTTAAGATGTCAGTTTGTTTTGGATTGCTCCTCTTCCATGTATTTCCCAAAAGACCAGGACTTCAATAAAATGAAGTTTAGTGTTTATGCAATCGCCTCTTTAATTGAATTAATGAAGAAGCAAAGAGACGCAGTTGGTCTGAGCAAATTTTCGAACAAATTAGATCTTCATACAAAAGTCGGTTTGGCGCAATCACATCTTCAACGAGTGTATGCAGAATTGGAGAAAAGCCTGAAAGGGAAAGAAATTGACCTAAATATTCAGACCAACACGGTTGAATCCATTCATGAAATTTCGGAATTATGTCCACGGAGATCCGTTATTTTGATTTTTTCTGACATGTTGGATTCATATGCAGACAAAGAAAACATTTTCAACGCATTACAGCACCTAAAGCATAACAAGCACGAAGTTATTCTCTTTCATGTAGTAGACAAAAAACATGAAATGGAATTGGAATTTGAAAACCGACCTTATACCTTTATCGACATGGAAACTGGAGAGAAAATCAAACTAAACCCCGATCAGGTTAAAGATTATTTCTCTGGAAAATCTAAAGAATACAAAAACGAATTGAAACTAAAATGTGGTGATTACCAAATTGATTTCGTTGAAGCAGATATCAATGAAGGGTTTCACAATATTCTATTAAAATATTTAATCAAAAGGTCAAAATTGGTATAGAGATGATCAAACTAGGAATAATAAGAGAAGGAAAAGTACCACCAGACAAAAGGGTACCACTTTCACCTCAACAATGTGTAGAGGTTGAAAAAAAATATCCAGCTGTCAAAATCAAGGTTCAATCTAGTGAAATCAGAGCCTTCAAAGATGAAGAATATGCCAAGTTAGGAATTGAAGTAACCGATGACATAACTGATTGTGATATCATAATTGGAGTCAAAGAGGTGAATATTGAAGACCTGATTCCAAATAAAAAATTTCTATTCTTTTCGCACACATTTAAAAAGCAACCTTACAATAGAGATTTACTGAACGCCATCATCCAAAAGAATATTCAATTAATTGATTATGAGGTGATGACTGAGAAAAATGGCCGAAGACTTATTGGGTTTGGGAGATATGCCGGAATTGTAGGATGCTACAATGGTTTCTTAACCTACGGGTTAAAAACAAATACCTATAATCTAAAGCCTGCCAATCAGTGCGAAGACCGCAAGGAAATGGAAGGAGAATTATCAAAAGTTAAACTTCCCGCAGGTACAAAAGTGGTCTTAACTGGAAAAGGTCGAGTTGGAAAAGGTGCTCGGGAAATCATGAAGTTAGTAGACATTCAAGAAGTTAGTCCCGAAGATTATCTAAGTAAAGAATTCGACCATGCTGTTTTTACGCATATTGATGTTCAGCATTATAATGAAAGAAAAACAGATGGAGGATTTGACAAGGCTGAATTTTATGATGACCCATCGATATACAAGTCTTCTTTTGATAAATATTTAAGCATATCTGATATGTATATTGCTTGCCATTATTGGGACTCTAAAGCGCCTTTCTTATTTACAAGAGAAGATGTAAAAACCAATGATAGCTTGAAAGTGGTTGCGGATATTTCTTGTGATATTGATGGACCTGTAGCAAGTACTATACGTCCTTCCAAAATTTCAGATCCTATCTATGGTTATAATCCGGCTTCGGAATCAGAGGATGATTTTGCAAAAGATAATGTCATTGCTGTAATGGCGGTTGACAATTTGCCTTGTGAGCTTCCTAAAGATGCCTCTCAAGATTTTGGAGGTGAATTGATCAACAATATTTTCGATAGTTTATTTGTAGAAGATACTGAAGGCATAATTTACAGAGCAAGCGAAACTACTTTGGACGGAACACTTAATGAACCCTACAAATATCTTGAAGCTTATTTGGCAGGGAAAGAATAGTTTTTTGATGAATTTCTGTACAGCCTAAACCTATGAAGAAAGACGAAATCAAAAGGACTTGGAGAAAATTAACCGTACCATGCATTTTTGGATTCCTGATTCTTTTGGTTTCAATCTTTTTTTTCCAAACCGGAAGTAAAAAACCAAGTTCCCAAAGTTTTTGGATGTTTTCAGGTCTGTTCGGAGGATTATTATTTGTTTTTTCTGGATTGAAATTGATTCGTTTCCAAAAATGGCTCAAGCAAAAAAATTCATAACCACCTCTACTTTTTATCCGCCACAAGCCCAGACTGAATCAATTGTTTCGCATGATCAATTAATGTCTGTTTTAAGGGCATGAACTGCATCCCCAAATCCTCTTTTATATAAGAATTGTCAAAATTCAACTTGATCCCAATATTTCGATTTATGAACCTCCAATTTACTCCCATTAGTGGGCCAACTATGTACATCAAGAATTTTGGTGCATTTTTTTTAGGTAGTTTATGTTTTGGAAACTCTTCTCTTAAAATATTCGCAAAATCTAAAAACGAAGCATGCTCACCAACACAAATATGTCTGCCCGATGCTCGATAATTCAAAGCTGCTTTCACATGTGCCATGGCCACATCTCGAACATCAACAACTCCAAAATGAAGATCTGGTGCACCAGACTTAAACTTACCATTCATTAGGTCAATCATGTAAGTTTGAGAAGTTCCATCGCTTCTATTGCTCAAAGATGGTCCCATAACAAAACCAGGATTGATCGTTGTTAGCGTCCATTTTCCTGATTCTTTCTGCATTTCCCAACCCGCTTTTTCCGCTACAGTTTTCGAATAACTATATGGGTTGTGAGCAAGTGATGAACTTGTATTCCAATGCTCTTCCGTATAAATCCCGCCCTCGATTAATTCAATATCAGCATTATCTCCATAAATAGCTGCACAAGAAGAGGTCAGAACCACCCTTTCAACAGTACTGGAATTATTAACGGCATTCAAAACGTTCTTTGTTCCTTGCAATGCGGGCTCAATCAGCTGTTTTTGAGGATCTTTGATTTTCTGGATAAAGAAAGGGGAAGCTGTATGAATCACCACCTGACAACCTTTTGCGGCTTCATCGAAACTTCCAGGCTTCATTAAGTCGGCCTCAAATAAATCCAACATATCTGGAAACTTTTCCTGCATCTTTTGCAAATGTTCAATTTTAGCATATGCTTTGGTTGACCGAACGGTTCCTCTTACATGATAACCTTCTTCTAAAAGGTATTGAACAATCCAAGAAGCAATATATCCTGAAGCTCCCGTTACTAATATTGGTAAATTCTTATCTGCGCCCATCTTGTTTTCTTTGTTTCGAAATTAATCTTTTTTAAATTGTTAGAGGCCTATTGCATCCTTTTTTAACGATTTCACGTATTAATTATAACTATTACTTATTTGAAGTCTTTACACATGAACAACTCAATGAAAATCAGCATTTTGCTTTTTTGCTGTTTGTTATTTCTTCCAGCTTCGACAATGATACCTCCTGGATCATTAAAAAAGGATGTCAAGAATGTTTGTAAGTGCTACAAAGAATTTGTTAAACTGGAACAAAAAGGGTTTCCGAAAAGTTCTCCTTATTATCAAGAAGCTAGAGCGAATGCAGCCACTTCAATCGTGCAGGTAGAAAAACACATTCAAGATGGTCTTTACAGTACGGAAGATTTCAATAAAGTAATAAAAAAGAAATGCCCAGATCTCATTAAAGCTATTCGCGATCTTAATTCAGAGACTGTACGAAACTAAGAGCCCAATAATTAAAGGTTTTGGAATTCCATTGCCTTTGAATTTCACCATCTTTCACATAGAGAATCCCAGGAACTTTCCCTTCTGTTACTCCAATGAATTCAGATCCTCCAATTACGCTATATGGAATATTCTCTGCACGTGCATAATTCACAAAGGACTCAACCCCCTTATCACTAAACAGCATTAGTCTGACGTTCAAATCTGGGTTTTTCCGTTTAATTGTAGCTACTTTTTTAGTCGTATAAAAACAATGCGAACAAGAAAGAGATACAAAGAGAAGTAATTGATCCCCTTTTGGATCAACCATCTCATAGCCTTCTTTTACTGAACCATTAATCTCCATGAACGTTAATTCTGTTTGAAATTCTGCTTCTAAATCCGTTAAATCTTGAGGCAAAAAGGCATTGTAAATAAACGTATAACACAAAGCGCCAATCGGAAACAGGAATTTAATCCATTTCCATCTTAAGTCTGTCGATTTTGAAGTTTTGATGTCATAAATCACAAAAGCAGCTAAAAGCAAAACCACTATTAACTTCGAATAGAGAAATAGAGTTGCACTCATTTCATAAAAAGGCCAAATGATTACATAGAGTTCGTTCGGATTGAAAAATGCATCCCAAATCCCATCATACAGGGCATAAGCACTTATCAAGGCTAGTAAAAATGTTGTGGTTCGTTTTGGATTTATATTTAAGATTAATGCTAATCCTGTATACAATTCCAAACCTGTCCAAATTCTTCCCCATATTGGAATCATTTTCCAATCGAAGCCTAAAAGTTCGAACAATCGAACCTCAAAAGTTTGCATGGACATCTGTTGCAAGATTCCAGAAGTAATCAAACCAGCCCCAATGAGAATCTGAATAAGATATTTTATTAATTTGGCGTTCATAATGTTTGCAAAGATAGGAGAATATTGGAACAGGATTTGTTATATTTTTCTTAAAATGATCGTATGAAAAATTTATTAGTTGTTGTTAGTATAATCTTGATTTCCCTAAGTTCTTGTAATCTAGGTCAAGAAGAGTTTGTTTCTCCCCTTCCAGGCATGTGGTATATTGAAAATGCTCATGGTCCGCACGCAGACGATATAGTAGGTGGCTATATGGAATTCGAAGAAAATGGAAGGTTCACTTGGACCACAACGAGGTCTGTTGTTGAAGGTAAATACGAAGATTTTGAAGAATATTTCGAAGTTCAATACGATGGTTACGAAGTCAAAAAGAAATTTGATTATCATGTTTCAAAAGGACAATTGATTATCGTTCCTGAGATTTCTGGTCAGAAGTTTTTTCTAAACAAAGTAAAAGACCAATAAACTCGATTTCAATCAATCCTGAATTAAAGTTTAGAAAAAAAATTATCTTGCAGCACGAAATCAAGAGTGCATGAAACAAAAGGTTTATTTTCCTAACCTAAACGGTCTGAGATTTATTGCCGCGGCTTTGGTTATTATTCACCACATTGAGCAATTCAAAGCCATCTTAAAACTGGACAATTTTGGAGCAGTTTCATTTGTTAATATCATCGGAAGATTAGGTGTTATCCTCTTTTTTGTTTTGAGTGGATTTTTAATCACCTATTTACTTTTGGCTGAAGAAAAACAAACCAAAACCATCGCCATCAAAGAATTTTATATTCGACGAATACTTCGAATTTGGCCACTTTATTTCTTCATCATCATTCTCGCACTTGGTGTTCTACCCTTCATCGACATGTTCGAAATGCCAGGGTTCGGTCGTGAACAAACTTTTGAAAATTTAGGGCTTAAACTGATTCTTTTCGCACTGGTTCTTCCCAATGTTTTGATTTCAGTAGCTGGTGTAGTACCCTATGCATCTCATACTTGGTCAATCGGAACAGAAGAACAATTCTATTTATTTTGGCCTGTATTATTGAAATTTATAAAGCGCAACCGATTGGTACTCATGTTTGTGATTATAGGACTCTACCTTATTATCAAATATATACTTAACTATGTTTTACCGGAAAACTTTCCTTACCTGCATCAAATGACCTCCTTGTGGAGAATCATTCCAATAGACTGTATGGCAATTGGCGGTATTTTTGCAACGCTCTTGTTTAATGAAAGCTCTTATTTAAAGTATTTTTTGAGGTTGGATCTTTTCGTCCTATCTGCACTTACAACAATCCTACTATTGGTCTTCGGAGTTAATTTTGGCTTTTTTCAATTTGAAATTTATTCTATTTTCTTTGCTTTGATCATCTTGAATCTAGCCAGTAATCCTAGTTTGAAAAACGCCCTAGAATTTGAACCTTTGAGTTACTTTGGAAGAATATCCTACGGACTTTACATGTACCATTCCATAGCCATCATGATCAGTTTAAAGCTAGTGCTTGAGCTTGGTTTTAAAAGTAATTGGATTATTTATCCAGTAACTTTTATCATGACTATCATCATGGCAGGTTTATCCTATAAATATCTCGAATCTTATTTCCTCAAGTTTAAAACTCGATTTGCGAAAATAGCTAGTGGAACGAAACCATAAAAAAAGCGCCTTTAAGCGCTTTTCACAATTCTATTTAATTATACAGAGCATTCCTTTGCTCTTGGATTTTTTCATCCTTTAGATATTCATCAAAAGGCATCATTTTATCCAAATATCCGTTTGGACCAAATTCTAAAATTCTATTAGCAACTGTTGCAACGAACTCATGGTCATGAGAAGCAAAGATTACGTTTCCGTTAAAATCCTTTAAACTATTGTTAAAAGCTGTAATGGATTCCAAATCCAAATGGTTTGTTGGCTCGTCCAGCATCAACAAATTACCTTTTGCCATCATCATTCGAGAAATCATGCATCTTACTTTTTCTCCTCCCGATAGAACTTTGGCTGATTTCATGGACTCTTCTCCTGAGAACAACATTTTTCCTAAAAATCCTCTTAAATAAACTTCTTCTTTTTCTTCATCAGTTTGAGCAAACTGTCTCAACCAGTCGATTAAGGACAAATCTTCGCTAAAGAATTCAGAGTTCTCGTTTGGTAGATACGCCGGGGTAATTGTGGTTCCAAACTTAAATTCACCTGAATCCTGCGACTCCTCTCCATTTAAAATCTTGAAAAAAGCTGTTACGGCCAAACTATTTCTCGACAAAACAGCTACTTTATCATCTTTACCTAAATTCAGATTCACACCCTTAAATAGCGTTTCACCATCCATTGATTTTGTCAACTCCTCTAGCTCCAAAATTTGATTTCCTGCATCTCTTTCCTTATCAAAAATAATTGCAGGGTACTTTCTTGAAGAAGGTTTGATTTCTTCCAAATCAAGTTTTTCCAATAATTTTCTTCTACTAGTTGCTTGTTTCGATTTAGCAGCGTTTGCAGAGAATCTCGAAATAAATTCTTGAAGTTCCTTTCTCTTATCCTCGTTCTTTTTGTTTTTATCAGCACGCTGTCTCAAAGCCAATTGAGAGGACTGGTACCAGAAACTATAGTTACCTGTAAACAAATTGATCTTTTGAAAATCGATATCACAAATGTGCGTGCAAACTGTATCCAAAAAGTGTCTGTCGTGAGAAACCACTATGACTGTATTCTTGAAATCCAATAAGAAATCCTCTAACCAACCAATCGTTCTGAAGTCCAAATCGTTGGTAGGCTCATCCAGTACCAATACATCCGGATTTCCAAAAAGTGCCTGAGCCAATAATACTCTTACTTTCAATTCTCCGGGAATATCGCCCATCAAACTATAGTGCAAATCTTCTTTGATTCCGAGATTGGACAACAATTCAGCTGCATCGGTTTCGGCGTTCCATCCGTCCATGTCGGCAAACTCTGTTTCAAGTTCTGAAGCTTTCATTCCATCTTCATCACTAAAATCTGGCTTTGCATAAATAGCATCTTTCTCCACCATGATATCATAAAGCTGTTTATGCCCCATGATTACCGTTTTCAATACTTCCTCTTCATCGAATGCAAAGTGATCCTGCGACAATACGGCCATTCTTTTTCCAGGCTCTAAAGAGACATTTCCTGAATTTGGGTCTTGTTCTCCTTGAAGAATTTTTAAGAATGTTGATTTTCCG
>JAUICI010000286.1 GCA_030427935.1 Bacteroidia bacterium
TACTGGTTTTGCTTCTCCATAACCAACTGCCGTTACTCTGTTCTTATCAACGCCTCTACCAACCAAATAGGTATAAACTGCTTTGGCTCTTTTGTTGGAAAGCTCCATATTGTAGTCTTCTTCACCTACATTATCGGTATGACCACCAATTTCGATTACCAAATCCGGATTTTCTTTCATCACCTTAACCAGACGATTCAGCTCCGAAAAGGATTCTCTTTTGATTACAGCCATTCTTGAATCAAAGAACAAGTTGTTCAAAGCAATCGTTTGACCTTTTTCAATTGGCACTAAATATAGATTTACTTCTTTCTCTCCATATTCCTTCAATTCAGTTAAGTCGATATTGTTAGAAACCGCGATAAATCCTTCTGCACTTGCAAGGAAACCATATTTTTTCCCTTTTGGAAGCACAATCTTAAATCCGTTATCTGTAGTCGAGTAGGCGATTCCAAGCTTTTTCATACTTGTAAGATCTTCATACTCGATAGCTGCATCAATGACTTCATTGGTTTTCGCATTGTATACTTTTCCACTGATCAAGTTTAGAAGTTCTGGTTTTACACCTTCACCCAGTTTAATTCTAAAGATATCTTCTTCACCTAAAGATTTATCTCCTGTAGAAACCATATAACCCCATTTTCCTTGAGCATCAATCCTGAAATAGGCGTCCCAATTTGGAGAGTTGATCACTGGTCCCACATTTAAAGGCTTTGACCAATTCGTCCAGGTATCGTCCAATCTTTTTACCATGAATACATCGGCACTTCCATATCCTGGGTGACCATAAGAAGAAAAGAACATGGTGACACCATCTGCTGCAACATAAGGCGTGAATTCACCAGCCCACGTATTGATGTTTGGTCCCATGTTTTCAGGCTCAGACCAACTTCCATCATCCTGAAGGAAGGATACAAATAAGTCTTTTTCTCCGTAGGACTTGTCGTTTTCACAAGCTGAGATCAATTTTAATCCATCGGGAGATAACCAATAATCAGAATATTCATTGATGTTCTTATAATTCTTTACATACACTTTTTTCGGTGTTTGCCACTTTCCATTTCTCTTAACTCCATAGGAGATTCCAGAGGTCATCCCACCATCTTCCAAATAAACGTTTCCAAATAGGGCAGAGTTCTCATCTGGCGACATAGAAACGATATAATTGTGATATTGGTTATTGATAGGAGCATCCATTAATTGCATAGGTCCCCAATTACCATCAGCTCCCAATTTAGAATAAGCAATGTCGGATTTCAATTTCGATCCAATATTTTTATCCGGGTGCTCTGAAACTGTAAAGTATAAGGTTTTACCATCAGCAGAGATGTTTGGAGACTTCTCGATATACTTGGAGTTTATATTTGAACCTAAGTTTTCAAGTTCTCCTTTTGTTGCGTTTCTAGCAATGGACATCACTTGCTTCTTTCTCGTTACTTTGATCCAGTCTACCATGACTCTTTGTTCCGGATAAAGAATGAATCCTAGTTTATAACCGACATACTCCATATTCGGAATTTCTTTTTGGAATGCATTATTCACATAAAGTTTGGTTCCTTTTGAAGTCTTCACGATTTTAAGCGTGTTCCATTCATTCAAACCTTTGATATTTCCTTCTTCATCTTTCTGCCATCCGAGTACTTTTGTCGTTTCCTCTTTTACTCTTTTTCGAGCAGAAATATGACCGGTACCGGCAATTAATACTCGAGCATAGTCGTCCCAAGTATAATAACCGTAAAGAACACCATGTCCGTAATCTGTTGGACCTGCGAGTTGCTTCATTTTAACCTCAATAGTGAAGTCTTCATTACCATCAACTCTCCATTCTCTAAGGAAATTATTATTGTATTCCTTGTCTAGATTTTCGATGTAATAATAACCACCTTCAATTTTGGCTTTTTTTGTTCCAGACTCTCCTGTGAACCAGTTGTTGTCATTGTTTTTGAATTCCTCTATCTGCGTTTCAGACTGAGCAAGGGTGATGGTTGGAAGTGCTACCGCTAGTAGCATGAGATTTAGAATTCGCTTTTTCATTTTATTTTATTTTCAAACAATTT
>JAUICI010000137.1 GCA_030427935.1 Bacteroidia bacterium
CTTTAGAAGAAGGCGTTTTGGATTATGTCCAGAACTATTTGCAACCTAACGAAGAATACTAATGGAAATACAAGAGAAATTTCTAAATGAATTAGCAAACAAACTAGGATCCAAAAGAAAAGTCGCACGAGCGATAATGGATACCTTGGAAATTTCTCAAGACAGCTGTTATAGAAGGACCAGAGGAGAAACTCAATTTTCCATAGAAGAAATGATGAAATTGTGTCTTAGATATCATATTTCTTTTGACACTTTAATTGCTGCACCAAATAAAAATCAAATCTTTTTCACTAAGAGAGACCTCACTGAATTTGATTATAGCTTTTCAAAATACATGGCTGACATATTGGAAGAGTTTCAAAAAATTGGATCTCTTACGGATGTCAAACTAACAATTGCTTCGCAAGACTTACCTTTGTTCAAGCTATTTAATTTCCCGCAGCTAACTCGGTTTAAATTCTATTTCTGGTCGCAACATGTGGTTCATAAAAAGGATAAAATCGGGGAACGCTTTAAATTTGAAAACCTAAGTAGTGAAGTATGGAATCTTGCCAATAATATTCACATTGCTTATGCGAAGGTATCTTCGGATGAAATTTTAAATCCAGATACTCTCAAGGGATTGGTTCGGGAAATTGCCGCTCATTACCACAATGGTGGTTTTGATGAAAAGCCCACAGCACTAAAACTTTTGAATTCAGTTCGAAAGTTAGTAGATCATATGGAAGAAGAGTGTAATGAAGCACAAAAGAAAATAATTGGACATGACCCATTAGAAAAAGACAATTATAGATGCTATTTAAATCGTTCCTATATTCCAGACAACACGGTTCTTGTAGAAACAAAAGAATATACATCTGTTTTCCTCACTCATAATGTGATGAACTTTTTAAACACAAATAATTCTAAGTACATCGATGATACTAAGTTGACGATAACAGGTTTCAAAAGAAACAGCGACCTTATCTCTGGAAAAAATGAGGAAATTAGAAAGCGCTTTTTTAACGGTATTCGATCTTTTATAGACCTTACGGAGGAAGAGCTTGATTGATCCTAGTGTTCGAGATCGTCTAGTAGTTTGGCAATTTTCAATTTTACATCTTTGAGCATTAGAACAACCTCTTCATTTCGATTTTCTGAAGGAATTTCAGGTTCAATTGCAGACTTTTTCTTTAGTTCTTTTTTAGCCCCTTCGAGTGTAAACCCCTTAACCTTAACTAGTTCATAAATTTTGTTAAAATTCTCGACATCTTTTGGCGTGAAAAGGCGGTTTCCTTTCTTATTTTTCTTCGGCTTAATAATGTCGAATTCCTTTTCCCAAAAGCGAATCAGAGAGGTATTCACATTGTACATCTTGGCTACCTCTCCAATAGCATAATATAATTTGCGATTTACTTTTTTGGGTTCTGACATCAAAAATGTATTAATTTTGCCCCTTAAATTATAAAAAAGGATGAAAACTAAGCTTATTTTCATTTTCATTTTAACAGGATTCACGTCATTTTCCTTTTCCGCTGAAAAAGACACAACTGCTTTTGAATCAGAAGAAGTGGACTATTGTGCTATCGAGAAAACGGCTATTGACAACATCATTGACACAGCAATTACTTGTGTAGGAACTCCCTACAAATACGGAGGAACATCTAAACAAGGTTTTGATTGTAGTGGATTTCTAGGTTATGTATTTATCTCCTATTGCGGAAAGATTCCACGATCTTCATCTGCTATTTCAAAAATAGGTAAGAAGATAGATAGAAAAGACATCAAAGTTGGAGACATGATTTTCTTCAAAGGAAGAAATTTATCCTCATCAGCAATAGGTCATGTATCCCTTGTGACTGAAATCTGTGATGGGAAAATTAAAATGGTTCATGCAACAAGAAGAGGTGTCATTGAAGATGTATTGAGCGAAATCAATTATTACGATGTTCGCTATCTTTTTGCGATTCGGTTGGACTACCCTCAGCTTCTTGAACTTTATTAAGGTAAGAAATTGTTCTTTGAGGAAAAGGAATAACGATGCCATTTTCTCGAAATTTCTTATCAATTTCAAATCGAATATCACTTTTAAAAAATTCAATTCTCCAGGTTTGATCTGCCCAAAACAGAACATCCATTTCGATTCCATTATCACCAAAATTTAGTAATCGAATACGCACCTCCCCTTTTCGTTTCACTTGATGATGACTAGCAACAGCACTCTGAACTAAATCTCGAACTTTATCCAAATCTGTTCCATATTCAACTGAGAACCTGATATTGAATCGGGTAAGAGAAGAAGAATAAGACCAATTATTCACATATTCCTTGGTTAATATGGAGTTTGGTATAATCAAAATATTCCCATCTCGGGATTCAATTTTCGTAGTTCGAATGTTAATCTTTAAAACTTTTGCAACCATATTTTGGTGCTTCTCAATTGCGACATTCGCAGTATTTGGTAATTCAATGATATCTCCCACTTTTGTTGTTCCTTCAAAAAGCAGAATGAATCCAGAAACGATATCTCTAAAAAGATCTTGTAAACCAAAACCGATCCCGATCAGTAGTCCTGAGGATGAAACTACCAAAAGTGTAGGATCAACTCCAAGTCGATCTAAAATGATTAAAAAGGCAAACACATAAATGGCATACTTAAGCAGTTGAATCACGACAAACTGAGTTCCTTGATCCATTTCAAGATCTTTATCAACACTACTTCTCTGAACAAACAATTTCGTAACATTTACCAGGATTCTGGCAATAAAAAGAATTATAATAATCTCAAACAGATTGGACAAGCCAAAATGAAAATCACCAACTGTAATCAAATTAAAATTTAAGATCTCATCGAAACTCTGACTGCTATTGTTAATTCTCAAAGATTCAATTGACAGTACAACAGCTAAAAAATAAGCTCCTTGCCCTAACAACTTAATCAGTGTAATTCTCTTTTCCTCTAAGCGGAGTCTTTTCTGGATTAGGTAATCGCGGATTTTGCTTCGGATTTTTCGAATGAGGAATCTAGACAGGATGATCAATACCAATAAAATAATGATATTGATTGCTGCAATCTTTAGATCACCAATTTTAAATAAGGTATATGTCAAATACTCCCAAAAATTCATAGAATAATCCTTCCTAGTTCATTGGCTAAAGCTAATTTCACCTTATCCAGCCCCATTTGTCTCTTCATTAAGTCAGCCATTTCTTCTTCTGAAAGCTTTTCATTCTTAAGGCGGTAACGAATTTGATCGATTTCGTAAATCACTTTAGCTTTCTTGAACGAATATAAGGCTTTCAGAATATTTCCGAGTAAATTGTCCTCCTCCAGGTTAGTTTCAATATAAAATTTCTCCTTCCAGGAGGTTGATAATTGATAAGGTTCAGCAATGATGTCGACAGCAAGTTTAGAGAATTCTTCATTTTCATGGTTTACAAAAAAGCTTTCTGCAAATAATAAATCCTGATTCACACCTTCTTTGAATACCTCGTAAACTTTTTGGTATGTACTATTTGAAAAAGTCAATTCATCTACTTCGATTTCTTTGATCACAAACTCCGCTACGGTTAGTGGAACAATCACTTCTTTTCCGCTTTCATCGATATGTGGAATCTGAATTTCTTTCGCCCCGTATTTGATCATCATTCGAATCAGATTAAACTCATGTGCCTCTAAATTCGTGCTTGCAGAATCTGTTTCCTTGTTATCCGCAACAACAGGATCGACCTTAACAAGATTCGGATTTGTTTTCTGTCTTTGTTGGGATGAGATGTCTTTCGATAATTTACTTTTTCTAGAACGATTTAACTCAGACAAGAGTGTCTTCTCATCCATTTCAAACTGAGTTGCACACTCTCGAATGTATAAGGACCTTGTAATCTCATCTGGAATAAGTGCAATGGAATCAATGATTTCATGAATCAATTTGGCCTTGATAATGGGATCCCCTTTTGTTTCACCCAATAATATCTCAGTTTTGAAGACAAGAAAATCTTTCGAGTTTTCTTCGATATAAGATTTCAGTTCTTCTTCGCTTACTTTCTTGGAATAGGAGTCGGGATCATCACCTTCTGGAAAAAGGACAACTTTTACCGTTAAACCTTCTTCCAAAATCAAATCTATCCCTCTAAAACTCGCTTTGATTCCCGCGGCATCACCATCATACAAAATGGTAATGTTTTGGGTATACCTTTTTACTAATTTGATTTGATCTTTGGTCAATGCCGTACCCGATGATGCTACTACATTTTCGAGTCCAGACTGATGCATGGATATCACATCTGTATAGCCTTCAACTAAATAACAGCGGTCATTTTTAATAATGGCATTCTTTGAGTAAAACAGTCCGTACAAAATACGTGACTTGTTGTAAAGGATACTTTCTGGAGAATTAAAATACTTGGCAACTTTTTTATCTGAACGTAATGTTCTACCACCAAACCCCAGAACCTTCCCAGAAATACTGTGAATCGGGAACATCACACGACCTCTGAAGAAATCAAAAAGCTTGTCATTCTTTTCCTTTGTTAGGCCTCCTGCAAGCAAATGTTCTTTTGCATACCCTTTATCCAAAGCTGCTTTCGTAAAAGCATCAAAGGCTTCTGCACTAAATCCAAGTTCAAATTTTTTAATTGTTTCCTCCGAAAATCCCCTTTCAAGAAAATAGGACAAACCAATGGCTTTTCCTTCGTCTGAATTCCACAGATTATTCACAAAGGTATCTCTGGCAAATTCATTAATAATTCCGAGAGACTCCCTTTCATTTAATGCCGCAATTTGCTCTTGAGTTTTGGCTTTTTCCTCTGGAATTTCAATATTGTACCTATCGGCTAACCATCTCAATGCCTCAGGATATGAAAAATGCTCATATTCCATTAAAAACGAAACGACATTCCCGCCTTTTCCGGTTGAGAAGCATTTAAAAATTTGCTTCGCAGGGGAAACCATGAAAGAAGGCGTTTTTTCATCCGTAAATGGACTAAGCCCTTTCAAATTGGAACCAGCTCTTTTCAATTGGACGAATTCGCCAATGACATCCTCTATCTGAGCAGTGTACAATATTTCATCAATAATTTCTCTTGGGATCAACCTGCAAAAATTTGATTCATAAAGATAAGCGATTTTGACTGAATACCCAGCCGGAATGCTTGTATATTCTATATTTTTTCTGACTTTTGTATCATGAGATTATTTCCATTTCTTGTACTCCTTCTTCTGATATCTTGTAAAAAAGATATTACACCTCCAGTTATTGGAAACATCACTTTGAATCAAGAACCGGATACCTTACGAATCAATCTAGATACAAGTACTAAGGTTTTAATCGAATGCCTCATCGAGGACGAAACCGAATTAAGTCAATACCGAATTTTCTCCAATGGATCGATTATAGGGTCTCCATCTGATTCCAGCTCATTCCAAAATTTTGTTTATTCCGTTAATAATGGCATTGATTTAAATCCATTTATGCTCTCCGATAGTTTTAACATTCAGTCCAACTCTTGTACAGGACTTTACACAGTTAAAGTATCTGCAATCGATCTCGAAGGTAACGAAGCACTAGGGGAAGAAGTTTTTCTATGGATATTTTCAAGCGAAGCTCCCTTTTCAAATATTACCTCTCCAGATTTTAACAGTTCCTCCTACAGTGCGGGAGACACTATTTTTTTCGAAGGAACAGTAACAGATAATATTGCCATCAAAAACATTTATTTGAATATCTATGATGAAGATGGTGTTTCATTAGCATCAGAACAATTCAATTATTCTGATACCGTTTTCACCTCTTGGGATTATTTAAATAATGATGCACGAATTGAGTTACCAACGGTATTAGAAACTGGTAAATATGTATTGAGAGTTCGAGTAATTGACAATGACGGCAATCTAAGTATCACCCAAGATAGCGTGAACATAAACTAATGGGAATCATTCGAAATATTATCAATTGGATATTTATTTTTCCAGTAAAGATTTACCAATGGATCATAAGTCCAATATTCCCGCAGTCCTGCCGATTCGATCCAACCTGTTCCAATTATATGATTGAGGCAATAAAAGTATGGGGGCCCGTAAAAGGTCTCTATTTGGGATTCAGAAGAATAGGAAAATGTCATCCTTGGGGAGGTCATGGTCATGATCCTGTCCCAAAAAAAGAGAAGAAAGTTTAGTCAATCTTGTCTCCGTACAAATCAAAATGATCTGCCGATTTGATTTTTATATTGGCGAAATCTCCAATTCGAACAAAACTTTCTGCTGTATTTTTGATTACAACTTCATTATCTACTTCAGGAGAATCAAATTCAGTTCTTCCAATAAAATAATCTCCTTCAGCCTTGTCAATCAATACTTTATGCGTTTCTCCAATCTTTTGCTGATTCAAATCATGGGAGATTCCCGATTGAATATCCATCAAAATCTCGGCCCTTTCCGCTTTTAATTCTGCTGGAACATCGTCGTTTAAAGAGTAAGCATGTGTATTTTCTTCATGCGAATACTTGAACACACCTAAACGCTCAAATTCCATTTCTTGCACCCAATCACAAAGCTCTTGAAAATAAGCATCCGTTTCACCAGGGTATCCCACAATCATGGATGTACGAAGTGCGATATCTGGATTGATTTCTCGAATATCTTTAATCAATTGAGTTGTTTTTTCCTTAGATGTTCCTCTTCTCATGGATTTCAACATTTCTGTTGATGCATGTTGTAAAGGCATATCCAAATAATTACAGATATTTGGAGTATCTCGCATCACCTCGATCACATCCATCGGAAACCCAGTTGGAAAAGCATAATGTAGACGAATCCACTCGATTCCTTCAACTTCTGAAAGTTTCAGCATGAGTTCCGCCAGTTTACGATCCTTATAAATATCCAGCCCATAATAGGTCGAATCCTGGGCAATCAATAGCAATTCTTTCACTCCCTTAGCCGCAAGATTTTTCGCGCTTTCAACTAGATCTTCAATAGGAGTCGAAACGTGCTTCCCTCTCATCAGCGGAATTGCACAAAACGAACAAGGTCGATCACAACCTTCAGAAATCTTGAAGTAAGCAAAATGCGAAGGAGTAGTTAATAATCGCTCCCCAACTAATTCTTTTTTATAGTCGGCTTTAAGGGTTTTTAAAAGTTTAGGGAGGTCTTTCGTTCCGAAAAAAGAATCCACTTCTGGAATCTCTTTCTCTAAATCATCTTTATATCTTGCAGATAAACAACCGGTAACGTAAAGCTTATCAATCAAGCCCTGTTCCTTTGCTTCTGCATATTGTAAAATTGTATCAATCGATTCTTGCTTGGCGTTGTCTATAAAGCCACAAGTATTGACAATCACAATTTCAGATTCTTCATTGGATTCGTGTTTGACATCGAAATTATTGCCTTTCAATTGGGTCATGAGCACTTCAGAATCAAAAAGATTCTTTGCACAACCCAAAGTCACCACATTTACTTTATTCTTTCTAAGTGATTTTGTTTTCAAGAGAACTATTTACTGAAAAGTGAATCTACAAACTCATGCTTATTGAAAACCTGCAGATCTTCAATTCCTTCACCTACCCCGATGTATTTCACAGGAATTTTCATTTGATCAGAAATCCCAATAACAACACCGCCTTTAGCTGTTCCATCTAGCTTTGTAATCGCCAGTGCATTAATCTCTGTTGCAATAGAAAATTGCTTAGCTTGCTCAAAAGCATTTTGCCCAGTTGAACCATCCAAAACTAAAAGAATTTCATGCGGAGCATCAGGTATCACTTTCTGCATGACTCTTTTAATCTTTGAAAGTTCATTCATTAAATTCACCTTATTATGAAGCCTTCCAGCTGTATCAATAATTACAATGTCGGCACCTTGTGCTTTAGCGGACTGCACGGTATCAAAAGCAACTGAAGCCGGGTCAGCTTCCATTCCTTGTTGAACAATTGGCACATCTACACGTTCCGACCAAATAATAAGTTGATCCACCGCAGCCGCTCTAAATGTATCCGCAGCACCAAGAATTACTTTTTTACCAGATCTTTTAAATTGATTGGCTAATTTCCCAATCGTTGTTGTTTTTCCTACTCCATTTACACCAACTACCATAATCACATATGGTTCTCCCTTGGTATCGGGAATAGAAAAATCAACTTCTTCTCCAGAGTTGTTTTCTTCTAAAAGTTCTGCAATTTCTTCTCTCAGAATCTTATCTAGTTCTTCAGTTCCAAGATATTTATCTCGTGCAACCCTTTCCTCGATTCTTTCAATAATTTTTATTGTGGTATTTACACCCACATCAGAAGAAATCAATACTTCTTCCAATTCATCTAGAACTTCCGCATCAACTTTGGATTTCCCAACAATGGTTCGAGAAAGTTTATCAAAAAAACTGGATTTCGATTTTTCTAATCCTTTATCCAGAGTTTCTTTTTTCTCCTTGCTAAATATGTTTTTAAAAAGACCCATTTTATAAAACTAAAAAAGCTTCTCTTCACAATGGAAAAGAAGCTGTAATATTTTCAGACATAAGAGAGATTAGTTTTTAGCGAACCAATCTTTAACTTTGTCATTGTGCACGATTTCTTCCTTAAAAGTATATGCACCAGTTTTCTCAGAGCGCACCATTTTAATGCATTTAGTATGCTCTTTTCCTCCACCAGTCTGTAAAGATGCTACTGTTTTCTTTGCCATGACAAAATTTATTTAATTTCTTTATGAATTGTATATTTTCTCAAGATTGGATTGTACTTTTTAATCTCCAATCTATCCGGAGTATTTTTTCTGTTCTTCGTAGTAATATACCTCGAAGTACCCGGCTTTCCGCTATCCTTGTGCTCTGTACATTCTAAGATAACCTGTACTCTATTTCCTTTCTTAGCCATTTTTAATCTTAATTTTTTTCAGGGGTGCAAAGATAGAATATAAATAGAGAAGAAAAAAATTATCTGTAGAAATTTTATGATTTTTTCCGTAAACAAAATTTTCCTTGTGACAAGCCCGTTATTCTGAGCGACGAATCAAATGTAATAAATCTAGCATTATCTGTTTTGTTTAGCAGATTTTAAGATATTTGCCCCAAATGGATCTGTCCGTAATTATAGTAAACTACAATGTTGAGCATTTTTTAGAACAATGCTTAAACTCAGCCTTTTCTGCATTAGAAAAAATTGATGGCGAAATCTGGGTGGTGGACAATAATTCTATAGACAACTCCATGAATATGGTAAAGGAAAAATTTCCTGAAGCCAAACTCATCGAAAACAAAGAAAATGTTGGATTTTCTAAGGCAAACAACCAAGCAATAAGAGAGTCTAATGGTAAGTACGTTTTACTTTTAAATCCAGATACTGTAGTTGAAGAGGACACCTTTGAAAAAGTAGTTCAATTCATGAATGAGCATCCAGATGCAGGAGGCTTGGGCGTTAACATGATCGACGGGAAAGGAAATTTTCTTCCGGAATCGAAAAGAGGACTCCCAACACCAGCAGTAGCATTCTACAAGATATTTGGACTATCGAGGCTATTTCCGAAATCTAAAAGGTTTGGAAAATATCATCTTGGTTATTTAAGTAAAGAAGAAACACATGAAATCGAAATTCTCTCCGGAGCTTTCATGTTGATGCGAAAGGAAGCCCTGGATAAAGTGGGCTTACTAGATGAAAACTTCTTCATGTATGGCGAGGACATTGACCTTTCGTGGAGAATTATTTTGGGCGGTTATAAAAATTATTATTACCCTGGCACAAGGATCATTCATTATAAAGGGGAAAGCACTAAGAAAACAAGTGTGAATTATGTTTTTGTTTTCTACAAAGCCATGATCATTTTTGCCAAGAAACATTTTTCTCAGAAGAATGCCCGCACTTTTTCTTTCCTCATCAATATGGCCATTTATTTTAGAGCAGGAATTGCACTTGGGTCACGCTTTATCAAAAAATCGATACTTCCACTTGTGGATCTCGGTTTTCTCATAGCCATACTTTTCGGAATTAATCTTCTTTATAAGGAACAAACTGGAATTGAATGGCCAAAGGAAGTAATGCTGATATCCTTACCCGCTTATGCTATAATATGGGCTATTTCAACTTTATATTCTGGTGGTTACGATCGTCCCATAAAACTATGGAACTATCTAATCAGCTCTGCTGTTGGCACAGTCATTATATTGGTGGCCTACGCCTTGTTACCTGAT
>JAUICI010000138.1 GCA_030427935.1 Bacteroidia bacterium
AAAAAAATGAAAGCACTATTTCTAGTTGGAAAAGGAGATCCCAACAAAGTATTTGAAATAAAAGAAGTCGAAAAACCAAAAGTCGAAGCAGGGGAAGTCCTGATTAAAGTGGCACATTTCGGATTAAATTATGCCGATGTTCTAGCACGTTTGGGCATCTACCCTGATCGACCTGCACTTCCTTGTATCATTGGATATGAAGTAGCTGGCAAAATTGAAGAAGTTGGCGAAGGTGTTGATCCTAGTTTAGTGGGTAAAAATGTAGCCGGATTTACTCGTTTTGGAGGATATGCAGAATACGCCAAAACACTAGCGGATGGGGTTACAATTATTGAAGATGAATCGAAATTAAAAGAAAGCTTGGCATTGATTACGCAAGGTGGAACGGCTTATTTCTGTGCGCATATCGTCAATAATTTATTCAAAGAGGATATTGTTTTGGTTCATGCCGCCGCAGGAGGTGTTGGGTCTATTTTAGTTCAGTTGGCTAAAAACGCGGGATGCACAGTAATTGGTACTTGCGGAAGCCCTGAAAAAGTTGAATTTGTTAAAAGTCTTGGAGCAGATTATGTCATCAATTATAGAGAAAAAAACTACTGGGAAGAAGTAGAAAAACTCGTTGGCAAAAAGAAGGTGAGAATTACGTTTAATGCCATAGGAGGAAAATCGTTTAAGGAAGACATGAAATTACTTGAACCTTCGGGATCTGTTGTTTTATTTGGAGCTTCTGACCGATCCGGTAAGAAATTCGGCATGTTTTCCACCTTAAATTTAGTTCGAAAGATGGGGCTGATTGTTCCGATTACACTTGTAATGAGAAGTGTATCCGTAATTGGCGTAAACATGCTAAGAATTGGGGATCACAAAACGCATTTGTTGAAAAAATCCTTGGATGAAATGACCAAACTGCATGCTGAAGGAAAAGTGAAGGTGCACCTGGGCGGAGAATTCAAAGTGGATGAAATCGCAAAAGCACACGGACTTCTGGAATCCAGAAAATCAAAAGGAAAAATTGTAGTGAGTTGGTAATTACTCTTCTTTGATTAAAGTACATGAAGCATTTGTCACGTTGACACTTGCCTGAAAAACCGCTTCTCGGTTAGAACAATCTGTTGTCGCATCGTCTTCAGTCTTCCCATTGATGGCCCAATCGTTTATGCTTCCATCCACATTGCACTGACAATTCCAATTGTATTCCTTATTGCAAGATGCAAAAACAAGAAGTAAAAAAAGTACTGCTAAATATTTCATGATTAGTATTTTAAAATCCATCCATTTACCCCATTGGATTTCATAGAGGATCTAGCTTGTATCGCTTCATTTTTGGAAGAAAAACGACTCGCACTCACTCTGTAAAGACCCTTATGCTGATCCAAAATCTGCGCTTCATATCCTTTCGCTTGAATGCTTTCCACTAAGTTATCTGCATTTGCTTTCTCACCAAAACAACCTGCGATGATGTGGTAATTCCCATTAGAGATTGGTTGCACTTCTTTTTTTGGCTCCTCAACTTTGACTGGAGCTTCAACCTTGTCTTCTTCTTTGATTTCGGGAACTTCTGCATTCTTTTCCTCCCGAATCTTTTTTAGAAAATCCGAATTTCCATCTAGTTTTACAGGGATATAGCAATCCTCATCAAATGGATAGCTAAATGTTTTCGTATCCTCTGGGAGTGTTTTTAAATATTCTTCAACGGGAATGAACTCTTCTTCTTTGTAATCCAACAAATAAGAGTCTCGCTGCTCATATTTCGCTTTTTTCGATCCTGAAAATGGATTAAAGTCTGAGACTTGAATCTTACCGGTTTTAGCAAAATCAGTTTTTAAAGGAATCCAAATCGAGTAGAACATGAAAGGAATAAAACTTGCTGCAATCACATACCTCCTTGGAATTCTGAATTTCCTAGAAGCCGGATGTGGAATCACATTTTCTTCTACATGTTCCTTTGAAGTTTCTTCTACAATCTCTTCATCCTTGGATAAACTGATTACCGGTGCCACTTTTGGCTCTTCCTTTTTCTCCTTTAGAGCAACTGGTTGAACTGGTTTTACCGATTTTCGTTTTTCAATTCTTGGCTCAACAACTTCAATCGGTTTAGACTCTTCCTTTAAAGAAACCGGCTGAACCGTTTCAAACACTTCAGCAACTTTTGCTCCGGTTGCAGTTACAGCTGAAAGTCCAAAAGAACCCGGATATAAATTAATGGCCTTGTTTTGATAAAATTGAATATGGCCTAACTTGGTTTTGTAGATGTAACCAAAATCTGCGATTTCAATTCGGTGACCTTCTTCTATTTCTTTTTTCCAAAATTCAACCGTATTCTCTATGATGGAAAGCGCCGATAAATAAGAAATTCCTTCGCCATCTTTAATTCTATTGGCAAGAAGGCCATCATTATTGGTTAAATTCGTATTGAAAATTAAGGCTTTTGATGGAGGAAAATACTTTCCTTGAGACTGATCAAAATAAGCGGATTCATATGAACCAATAAAGCCTCCAAAATCAGGAATGATCAAGCAATCATGAAACCGAATTTCATGAGCCAAATATTTTATGATTAGATCTTTTTCCATCTCTATCTCCTCTATCCTAATTTATACGCTAAAATACGGCTTTTGTTACGCAACTAAAAATTTCAGAACCTCTTTTACATCCTCCGGTGTGTCGATGTTTGGCGTTTCAATATCTGTTAGACCCACTCGAATTTTAAATCCATGGTAAATCCATCGCAATTGTTCAAGCGATTCTATTCGTTCCAATTTCGTTGGTTCTAGTCGAACTAATTGTTTTAAGCAATCCCTTCGATAGGCATAAATACCAATATGTCGATAATAGTCAGTTTGATTCAACCATTCTTGATTTTCCGTATTCTGGCAATAGGGAATGGGGTTTCTCGAGAAGTAAATCCCATCTGACTTTCCATCCAAAACAACTTTTATTCGGTTTGGATTGAAGAGATCTTCTGTTCGATCAATTTTCTTGGCTAAAGTGGCAATTTCAACCTTTTCATCTTTAAAAAGTTGGATGATTTGTTCCAGTTGTTTTACATCCACTAATGGTTCATCACCTTGAATATTAATCACAACATCATAATCTGAATGAGCTTCTATAATTTCCCCGCATCTATCCGTTCCAGAGCGATGGGATTCTGAGGTCATGGCAACCTTTCCACCGAAACTTTTGACATGCTCAAAAATTCTCTGATCATCGGTTGCTACGATAACTTCATCAATATATTCTGAAGCTTTAGACCCCTCGTAAACTCGTTGAATCATGGATTTTCCTGCTAAGTCGATCAAAGGCTTCCCTGGGAAACGGCTCGACTCATATCTGGATGGAATAACACCTAAAACTTTCATTGTTGAATTTTGAAGCAATCTTTAAATTCTGAATTGCAAAGTTAGTTTAATTTCTATTTTTGTCTCTCAAACCACTTAAATCAAATCAATGAAAGAATCCACTTTGTATGAGATTGGACTCTCATTATTGGACAATATTGGTCCAATTAGAGCCAAAAAATTACTTTCCGAAATCGGTTCAGCAGAAGGTATTTTCAAAGAGAAAAAGAAAAATCTTATTCAAATTAAAGAATTTGGTCCGGCTACTATCAACAGTATCGACTTTAAAAAAGCGCTTATTCAAGCTGAACAAGAAATGAAATTCATTTCCGACCATTCCATCTTTCCCATTTTCTTTTTGGATCGTGAATATCCAAATCGTTTAAAATATTGCGATGATGGCCCAATTATGCTCTATGGAAAAGGAAAATTCGATTTAAACCTTCCAAAATCCGTCGCCATCGTGGGCACTCGAAATGCCACTTCATACGGTTTGAATTTAGTGGAACAACTGGTTCAGAAAATGAGTGGAATGAACGTTTCCATCGTCAGTGGTTTAGCATTTGGTGTTGATATAAAGGCTCATCGAGAAAGTGTGAAACATGGACTGCAAACAATTGCCGTTTTGGGAAGTAGTTTAGACCGAGTTTATCCAGCAGAACATTCCAATACCTTGCATCAAATGATGGAGAATGGCGGTGTATTGTCAGAATTCACGCATGGAACTAAACCGGATAGAGAGAATTTCCCTCAGAGAAACCGAATCGTTGCGGGAATGACTCATGCCACAATCGTGATTGAAAGTAAGGAAAAAGGCGGCTCCATCATCACTGCAGAATTAGCCAATGATTATAATAGCGAAGTCTTTGCATTTCCGGGTAATGTCAACTATCCCTTCTCAAAAGGCACAAACAAATTGATTCAGGTCAATAAAGCTCAGCTCATCCAATCTCCTGAAGATTTTCTCCGATTCATGGCTTGGGAAGAAAATGAAAACCCACAGATGACCCTTTTTGATGATTTAAGCGAAAGTGAAAATACCATCATTGAAACACTACGGAATGGGAAAATGCATGTAGACCTTTTGAAGCATAAATTGAATCACTTATCAGATCTCAATATTTTGCTCTTGCAACTTGAGATGAAAGGTATTATAAAAACAAGGCCTGGAAATTATTTTGAATTATGAAAGTCTGTTTTTAGTATTAAATAGACTGTCAGAATGTTAAAAACTTGTTGATTAAATAATTCCTGATCGACCCAACAAATCTTTGATTCAGAGCGTCTTTTAAGTATCTTACAATTGTGTAAACTCACGACTATGAAAAAATACCTATTTGATGACATCAAAAGAGAATTGGATACGACTCTTGATATTGCTAAAGTCTATACAGGCGTTTCCAGTTCAAACTCTGAGGATCTGAATCGTGATGAGCAAGATCTTTATTTCTATTTTGATAAAACTTTAAGTAGTAAGAACTATGCAAGTTTTCCAATAGAAAAGAGGTCTTTGGCTTTTATGTTCTTTAAACGATCGTTAGAGTTGAAGAAAATGTATAATCGACACGACATTAAAAGTGTCTTAGTTGATCTAAGTAGATCATAAACAAACTAACAGCAAACAAAAAAGGGTAGTTGATTAACTACCCTTTTTTCATTAATTCTTATTTGATTAACAAAATTCGTCGTATGCCATTTTCAAATTATCGGCAATCATTTCCGGAGATCTTCCTTCTATGTGATGTCTTTCGATGAAATGCACTAACTGACCATCCTTAAAAAGTCCGATTGAAGGTGATGAAGGAGGATAAGGCAACATATACTTTCTTGCTTGTTGCGTCGCCTCTCCATCTACTCCAGCGAAAACCGTCGTTAATTTTGCTGGCAATTTAGAATGCTCAAGTGACATTTTAACCCCTGGTCTCATATTTCCTGCTGCACATCCACAAACTGAATTTACTACGACAAGAACAGAACCATCTTGATTGTTCAACACATTGTCAACTGCTGCGACATCTGTTAATTCCTCGAATCCTACACTTGTAAGATCCTCTTTCATTGGTTGTACTAACTCTGGTGGATACATATCATTTATTTTTTTGCAAATTTAATTTATTTTGAATCATTCTAAATAAATAATCACCAAATTTTAGATTTGTTCAAGCTTTTAAGAGTGAAAAAAGAGAAAACTTAAATTCATTTGAATAATCTCTTAATTGAATGAATATGGATTCAACCGTCGAACCCGTAGTCACAACGTCATCTACAATAAGAATGGAGGAATCCTTTGGTATTTTATTTATTTCCTCCGCATTCACTTCAAAAGCACCCTCCATATTTCTCCACCTCTGAAACTTTCCAAAACCCGTTTGAGATCGTGTATTTTCTTTTCGAACCACAAGGTTTGGTTTTAAACGATCTTCATCAAATACAGAATCGGCAATAAGTTTACTTTGATTAAAACCTCTTGATTTTAGTTTTTGCTGACTTAAAGGCACAGGAAGAATCACATGATCTCGGAAACCTTCTCTGACTTTTGTGTCAATGGACTCTCCGATTAGTTTCATCAGACCTAAGTTTGATTTGTATTTAATCTCATGAATTAATTTTTTGGATATACCCGCATCATCATTTTTGAAATGATAATAGGCTTTTTTTAGATCCACTCTTCCATGAAAAAGTTCGATAAGTTCATTCTCACCCATGTGATTCTGAATTCTGGAATATTTTAAGGAGGAAGCACATTTCACACATAATGTGTTTTCCATGTTTGTAATTTGTTCACACACAATACAACGGATTGGAAAAAAGAAATTTAATACCTCTTTAAGGGGAATCTCAGTGGTCTTCATGATTTGGTGGTCTTTTTAACAAATTTAGGTGGATAAATATAGCGATTATCTTATCGAATCTGGATGATAAAATTCGTAACTTTTTAGTCGGTTTTGAATCGGGATTCGGTCATTGAAATTATACGGTAAATTGCAAGGAAAAATCGAAAAAAAGTTTTCAGACAAGTCAAAATTGAAGTAAAGACCTTTAAACAAAAGGACTTAACAAAAATTTAATTTTAACCTGTTGAAAACTAATCAGAATTGTGAGTTTGTTTTGATTGGTTCTAGACGAAATTTTGACAACTTTTGTAGACACAATTGATTTTTGAACAGTTGCAATTTTCTTTGTCAAAACTTCCTATGTTATCGACAAAGACCGGTAATAAGCTGATGAATTTTTTTAGAAGGTAATTGAAAAGTAGGGTTTTATGCCTTGCTTTAGAAGGGAGACTAACCTCTCTAAAATTTAGGTGAAAATTAATATTAAATAAAAGTTAAGATGTCGAACGTAGAAGAGCCAATTTTGAAAGCAGACAATAGTAGATTTGTCTTATTCCCGATTAAACACCATGATATTTGGGAATTCTATAAAAAAGCTGAAGCGAGTTTCTGGACTGCAGAGGAAATCGATCTTGCTCAAGACATTGTTGACTGGGAAAGCAAGTTAAATGATGACGAGCGCTATTTTATCAAGCACGTTCTTGCATTCTTCGCTGCATCTGACGGAATTGTGAATGAAAATCTAGCAGAAAATTTCTTGAGTGAAGTGCAATACACAGAGGCCAAGTTTTTCTACGGATTTCAAGTTGCAATTGAGAATATTCATTCGGAAACTTATTCCTTATTAATTGACACCTACATCAAAGATGATAAGGAAAAGGATAAATTATTTAATGCGATTGACACCATTGATTGCGTAAAGAAAAAAGCAGATTGGGCACTTAGATGGATAGATGAAGGAAGCTATGCTGAAAGACTAGTTGCTTTTGCTGCTGTAGAAGGAATTTTCTTTTCAGGTTCTTTTTGTTCCATTTTCTGGTTAAAGAAAAGAGGTCTCATGCCTGGATTAAGTTTCTCAAATGAGCTAATCTCAAGAGATGAAGGTCTACACTGTGATTTCGCCTGTTTACTGTACACAAAGCATTTGGTAAATCAATTACCAAAAGAAACCGTAACGAAAGTCATTACAGACGCTGTTGACATAGAAAAAGAATTCATCACAGAAGCATTACCAGTTCGACTAATTGGAATGAATCAAGATTTGATGAAACAATACATAGAATTTGTTGCTGACCGATTACTTCTTGAACTTGGATGTGAAAAGATCTACAATGTGACCAATCCATTTGACTTCATGGATATGATCTCCATTCAAGGGAAAACCAACTTCTTTGAAAAGAGAGTTGCGGAATACCAAAAAGCTGGTGTAATGACCGGTAAGGAAGATCAAGGTTTTAGCTTAGACGAAGACTTTTAAAAACCAATTTTGAATTAATTATTTGTAAAACCCTTAATATACTTGGACGCTTATGTTATATGTTGTTAAAAGAGACGGTCGCAAGGAAGCCGTTAAATTCGACAAAATTACCGCAAGAATTAAAAAGCTCTGCTACGGATTAGATCCATTAGTGAGCCCAGAAGCAGTTGCCATGAAGGTGATTGAAGGAATCTATGATGGAGTTAATACTTCTGATCTCGATAATTTAGCTGCAGAAGTTGCTGCCTCTAAAACGATCGAGCACCCTGATTATGCTTTATTGGCATCAAGAATTGCTGTTTCTAACTTGCATAAAAACACGAACAAATCTTTTTCTCAAACAATGAGAGATTTGTACGAATACACGGATCCAATCACTGGAGAAAATGCGAGTTTGATTGCTGATGATGTTTGGAAAATCATCGATAAAAACGCAGAACAGTTAGATTCTAACATTATTTATGATAGGGATTTTAGATATGACTTTTTCGGATTTAAAACACTTGAAAGAGCCTATCTTCTGAAACTTGACGGAAAAGTTGCTGAGCGTCCACAGCACATGTTAATGAGGGTTTCAGTTGGTATCCATAAAGAGGATATTGAAGCTGCTATCAAGACTTATAACTTGATGTCCGAGGGTTGGTTCACTCACGCTACTCCAACATTATTCAATTCAGGAACACCAAAACCACAAATGTCTTCTTGTTTCCTTCTAACGATGAAAGAAGATAGTATTGACGGAATTTATTCCACCTTGAAACAATGTGCTAAGATTTCTCAAAGCGCCGGTGGAATTGGTTTATCGATACATGATATTCGAGCTAAAGGATCTTATATCAAAGGAACAAACGGAACTTCAAATGGAATCGTTCCGATGTTAAGAGTATTTAACGATACAGCGAGATACGTTGACCAAGGTGGAGGAAAGAGAAAAGGTTCTTTCGCTATCTACATTGAGCCTTGGCACGCAGACATCTTTGATTTCCTTGATTTGAAAAAGAACTTTGGAAAAGAAGAGCAAAGAGCAAGAGATTTATTCTATGCGCTATGGGTTTCTGATTTATTCATGAAAAGAGTAGAAGAAAATGGAGACTGGACATTAATGTGTCCGAATGAGTGCCCAGGGCTTTCTGACGCTTATGGAAAGAAATTCGAAAAACTATATACGCAATATGAAAAAGAAGGGAAAGGTAGAAAAACAATCAAAGCGCAAGACCTTTGGTTTAAAATTCTAGAATCTCAAATTGAGACTGGAACACCTTATATCCTTTATAAAGATGCGGCAAATGAAAAGTCGAACCAAAAGAATTTAGGTACGATCAAATCCTCCAATCTTTGTACAGAAATCATGGAGTACACAGCACCTGATGAAGTTGCAGTTTGTAACCTAGCTTCTTTGGCGCTTCCAAAATTTGTGAATGATGGAGAATTTGATCACGATAGATTATTCGAGGTGACTTATCAAGCAACTCTAAACTTAAATAAGATTATCGACGGGAATTACTACCCGGTAGAAGAAGCGAGAAATTCGAATATGCGACATCGTCCGATTGGACTTGGAGTTCAAGGTTTGGCTGATGCTTATATTTTGATGAGATATCCATTCGATTCTCCTGAAGCTGCTAAACTAAATTCCGAAATTTTTGAGACGATTTACTATGCGGCCATGACAGCATCGAAAGATCTTGCCATGAAAGAAGGAGCTTATGAAACTTTTAAAGGTTCTCCTGCATCAAAAGGAATCTTCCAATTCGATATGTGGAAAGTGAAGCCTTCAGATAGATGGGAATGGGATGTGTTAAAAGATGAAGTGAAGAAGCACGGAATTAGAAACTCATTGCTTCTAGCACCAATGCCAACAGCATCAACAGCTCAAATTCTTGGAAATAACGAATGTTTCGAACCATATACTTCAAATATCTACACGAGAAGAGTACTTTCAGGAGAGTTTATTGTAGTGAATAAGCACTTGTTGAAAGACCTGGTTAAACTCGGAATTTGGAATGAAGATTTGAAGCAGAAGCTCATGATTGAAAACGGTTCGATCCAAAATATTCCTGAAATTCCTGAAGATATCAAAGCACTATACAAAACAGCATGGGAAATTTCTCAAAAGAATATCATTGAGCAAGCTGCAGATAGAGGAGCTTATATCTGTCAGTCACAATCTCTGAACATCTTCATGGAGAATGCAAACTTTGGTAAACTTACCTCAATGCATTTCTACGGATGGAAAAAAGGACTGAAAACAGGTATGTATTATTTAAGAACGAAAGCGGCGACAGACGCAATCAAGTTTACCGTAGATAAAAATGCTGCAGCAGAACCAAACTTGAAAACAATGGAGGAAAACGCAGCTGCCATTGCATGTTCATTAGATGATCCAGATAACTGCGAGATGTGTTCAGGATAATTATCGTGAACTCAACGAACGTCAAATGTGTTCTGAGTGATGC